>JAUYEB010000192.1 GCA_030691555.1 Candidatus Bathyarchaeota archaeon | reverse complement strand
AGATTCGTCGAGAAGCAGGAGACGGTCCACACCGCCGACGCCTCCCAGGCCACCGGCATCGACCTGCACAGGATAACTAAGAACCTAGTCTCCGTGACGGAGTCCGGTGAGCACGTTGTGCTCATAGTACCCGGCGACAGGAGGGTGAACCTGAAGGAGGCGGCGAGGGCCCTCGGCGCCAGGAACGTGAGGCTCATGCCCTTCGACCAGTCGGAGCAGATAAGCGGCTACCCCCCCGGCGGCACCCCGAGCCTCGGCTACAAGACGAGGATGAGGGTCGTCGTCGACAAGGAGCTCGAGGGGTTCGAGACCTTCTACTGCGGGGGCGGGAGCCGCGATCGCCTGCTCGAGGTCAGGTTCGCCGACGTCGTCCGGTTGAACGGCGCGGTCGTTGCGGCGATAACCTAGAGGACGAGACCCCTGGGTACAGGGTGGCCGTCGAGGTAGACGACTCCGTTCTCGAGGGCGAACCTACCCCCCCCTACCATCTGGACGGTCAGCGGGTAGACGACCCAGTCCCCCTCCCTCTTCAGGCGGTCCTGGTGCTCCTCGACGACGGCTCTGAGAAGCTCCTTATCCCCCCCGAGCCTTTCGAGGGTGGCCCCCGGGGGGAGCCTGACTGCGACGGGTTTGGAGAGGACGAGTATCTCTCCGTTGTCGACCCTCTCCCTGACGACGTGGGTCGTGGCGCGTATCACCCGCTCCCCGGAGAGGATGGCGTCCCTCACCGTGTGGATGCCGACGTACTTCCTCTCACCGCCCTCCATGACGGTCAGGTCCGCGGGGTGGACGTTGATGATACGCCCGTCGTATCCGTCGAGCAGGGGCCTCGTCGTTATGCTCATGTAGCCCGCGAGGGCGATGAGGTCGACTCCGTGCCTCTCGATGGCCGCCACGACCTGCCTGTCGAAGTCGGGGCGGAGGCTGAGGTCCTTCTTCGAGGAGTGGCCCCGTGACCTGTAGAAGTCCATTATGTCGACGCACTCGTAGGCTATCCCGTGCTCCCTGGCGATGTCGAGGGCCCTGCACGCCTTCTTCCCCTCCCTGTCGAGGGCATCGTCCTTCACGTCCGTGAAGATGAGCTCGACCCTGTAGCTGGAGCCGTGCCGCTGGCTCCGCTCTATGATCTTCTCGGCGTTTGTGCCTGAGCCCGACATGAAGCAGGCGACTCTCATGAGGCGGTTGGGCACCGGCTTGTAGATGGGGGTGGGGGCCATGCTGATAGTGTCCCGGGTTTCCAAATTAAATCTGTTGGGCCACTTTCGGGCGCCCCACCCACCGCGGGCTGCGGCCCATTTATAACCGGTCACGAGTGTGACGGGGCGGGATAGATATGGCGCAGGATTTCATCGTCGACGCACCGGTAGAGGAGCCAACCATATCGGACTCGCCACTGGTCATCTGCAAGGGCTGCGGAAAGCTCGTCCCGAGGACGAACCTCTGCCTCTACTGCGGTGCGCCGATACTCTACAGGAGGAGCCCCCCCTCCTAACCGTTTTAAACAGCCCAGCGCCCATTCTCCTTGATCATCATGGCGAACAAGCCAGAGCGGGTATTCATCTCCATAGACATGGAGGGCATAACCGGGATAGTCGACTGGACACAGGTCGACAGCAACCACGCCGAGTACGGCTACTACAGGAAGATGATGGCGGGCGACCTCAACGCCGCAATCGAGGGAGCCCTCGCGGCGGGGGCGAAGGAGGTCGTCGTCAGCGACGCCCACGGGGGGATGAGGAACCTCCAGCCCGAGGACGTGAACGAGGCCGCGTACCTCGTCAGGGGGAGCCCGAAGCCGAACAGCATGATGGAGGGGATCGACGACGGTCACTACGACGCCGCCCTCTACGTCGGGTACCACTCGATGAACGGCACCGAGAGGGGCATACTCGCCCACACGATCTCCGGGGCCACCGTCGACGCCGTAGTAATCAACGGGAGGGAGACGGGCGAGTTCGGGATGAACGCCGCCCTCGCCGGATGGCACGGCGTGCCCTCCGTCTTCCTCGCCGGCGACGCAGCCGCGGCAGCGGAGGCTGAGAGCTTCGTGCCCACCATCACCACAGCCCCCATCAAGTGGGCGGTGGGGAGGTACTCAGCCAAGTGCCTCCACCCGAGCAAGAGCCGAGCCCTCATCAAGGAGAGGGCCTCCTTCGCCCTCTCCAACATCCCCGCCGTGGAGCCCTACTGGGTGAACGAGCCCGTCGACGTGAAGATGAGGTGGATAACCGCGACTATGGCCGACATTGTCTGCGTCCTCCCCTACATGGAGCGTGTCGACGGCAAGACGACCAGTTGCTCCTTCGACGACTACCCGACGGCGCTCAGGGGGCTGCGCGCCGCCATCTCAATCGCGGGCACCGCCGAGAGGCGGTAGCAACCATTTTTTAAGACCCGGCCCCAACGGAGTCCATGCACATGGACAGGGGAGCATCCCTCGCCGCGGCCCTGATCCTCGTCGTGGGGCTCGGGGCGTTCGCGTACTGGGTGATGACGCGAGCCGGGGCCGGCGAGGGGGTCTCGGTGGGGGACACCGCCGTGGACATCCAGTTCACGGCCATCGACGGCTCCGTCTTCCGACTCAGCGACCAGAGGGGGAAGGTCGTCGTCGTGGACTTCATCACCACGAGCTGCTCCATCTGCGTCGAGGAGTTCGAGGTCCTCCGCCGGCTCACAGGGCGCTCCAGCGTCAGGGTCGTCTCCATAAACCTCGACGGTGTCAACCAGGCGGACCTCGCCGCGTACGCCCAGCACTTCGAGGTCGCGTGGACCCTGGGCGGGAGCAGGGCGGCCGGGACCGACTACAAGGTCACTGGCGTCCCCACGCTGATAGTGGTCGACAGGGGCGGGTTCATAAGGTACCGGGGCTACGACACCGCCTTCGAGGTTCTTGATCAGGTAATAAGCCAGTACGGTTAGGGGATCACCGTGGACGCGGCCCAGCTGGCACTATCATACACCGCGGGGGCCCTCGCCTTCCTCAGCCCCTGCAGCCTGCCGATGCTCCCCGCATACGTCTCGTACTACGTCGAGAGGGGCGACGACGGCGGGGGCGTGCTGTCTGGTCTGGCCTTCTCGGCATCCACTACGGCGGGGTTCCTCGTCGTCTTCCTGGCGCTGGGAGTCCTCCCGTCGCTCGTGATAGGCGAGCTTGTGAGGTGGGTCTGGCTCGCGACACCCCTGATAGGCTCGGGTCTGATTGTTCTCGGAATCCTGGCCGGTTGGACGAGGGTACTGGAGAGGGCGCCCAGCCTCGGCGTCCCCGCTTGGGCCACGGGGAAGCTTTCCTTCCTTCTATATGGGACCGCGTACGGCGTCGCCTCGCTCGGCTGCAGCCTCCCGGTCTTCATACTGGTCGTGCTGCAGGGCGCCGCGGCGGGGAGCCTAGGTGAGGTGTTCCTGCTCTTCGCCGCCTTCGGCGCGGGAGCCGCCACGCTCATCGTCCCACTGACCGTCTCGCTCTCCCTCGCGAAGGGGGTCGTCCGCGAATGGCTGCTGAAAGCCATGCCCTACATCAGGAGGGCGAACGGCGCCGTCCTCATCATCGCCGGCGCCTACATGCTCTGGACCGGCATCGTTCGGTAGTTTTATCCCCCGTTTGGCCGAGTCTCCCCCATGGGAGGCCGGATCGTCCTCATCGGCGCGGGGAGCGCCGTCTTCGGTTACAACTCGGTCCTCGACGCCGTCAACCTCCCCGGTCTAAGGGGAGCGAACCTCGTCCTTCACGACGTAGACGAGGGGCGGCTCGGGTCCATGGCGGGGCTCGCGAG
>JAUYEB010000033.1 GCA_030691555.1 Candidatus Bathyarchaeota archaeon | reverse complement strand
GACCAAGTTTCCTTGATGGGGCACTATGGCGGTGACGCCGGTCCTAACGGAGTCACCCTCGATGATCGTCGAGTGGCCCACCCCGACGCCCTCCACGTCGGTGATGGCGTTCAGCCTACCCGTCTCCATATCACCCAGCCTGATGAACTCCCTCGCACGTGCCTTCAACGCGGTTCAATAATATCGCAGCCGGCTCGAGTTTAAAACAACCATCGACACCTGGGGCCGATAACGAAACGTATAATATATTCGTATTACATTTTGTAATACAAGATGTCGGAGATAGTCACAACGCGTGTCCCGAAAGAGCTCAAGGAGCAGATGCAGGAACTGGACACCAACTGGAGCGAGGAGATTAGAGCCTACATAGAGAGGAGGGTCAGGGAACTCAGCCTATTGAAGCTGCTCGAAGAGATCGAGGCGGACCCTCTGAGGCCGAAGGTCCCCGACGACTCGACCGCCCTGATTAGGGAGGATCGGGAACGGTAGACATCATTGTGGATGCCAGCGTCGTGACGAAGCTGGTGGTGAAGGAGAGGGATTCGGCCGCGGCTAGGGCATCGATCGCGGAGGCGATCAGGGAAGGGACGCAGTTGTATACCATGGACATCGCCCTCGCGGAGAGTCTCAACGCCCTCTGGAAACACTACAAGATCCATCGCGACATCGGGGAGGATGAGTACAGATGGGGCGCGGAGAAGCTGAGGGAGGTGTTCCTCGGGTTCTCCTCCATCGGTTCCTCCGAGGTGGGGGTCAAAGCGTCAGACATAGCAGTGAGAATCGGCATATCCGTCTACGATGCCCTCTACGTCGCGGCAGCCCATCGATCCGACGCCACGCTCCTGACCGCCGATCAAGCGCTCCACAGACGATCACATGGGCTGATACAGTCCCGCCTATTGAGAGGTGGTTGATTTGAAGGAGATTTTTCTCGAAAGATACAGGCGGCTCGGTCACGAGCTGATGGGGGATGAGAGGACGCGCAGGGCGATCAGGATAAACACGCTCTTGGAGAGCCGTGAGGCGGTCGTGGGTAAGCTCGAGGCGAGAGGCGCGAAGTTGACGCCGATACCTTGGTTGAGGGACGGCCTCTACATCGAGGGGGGGGAGTCAAGCGCAGGGGCGAGCTTCGAATACCTGCTCGGCCTCTACTCGATCCAGGAGGCCGCGGCACAGTATCCAGTCGAGGTGCTCGCGCCGGAGACTGGCGAATTAGTTCTAGACATGTGCGCGGCCCCGGGGGGGAAGACGACCCAGGTGGCGGCCTGGATGGGTAACAGAGGCGTCGTCGTCGCCGTCGACGTCCGCAGAGACCGCCTCTACGCGCTGGAGAACAACCTCGAGCGCACCGGTGTGGAGAACTGCGTTGCATACTGCGCCGATGCAGGGGGGCTCGACTACGGCGGCACGCTCTTTGACAGGATTCTACTAGACGCGCCGTGTTCCGGCAACTATGTGACCGATCGGGAGTGGTTTAAGAAGCGAGACATCGGAGACGTTGAAAAGAACGCCATGGAGCAGAGGAGGCTCCTAGGGACCGCGTTGGGGCAGTTGAGGCAGGGGGGAACTCTCGTCTACACGACATGCAGCCTCGAGCCGGAGGAGGACGAGTTGAACGTGCAGTGGCTCCTCGAAAACCACGACGTGAAACTGAGTGAAATCAATGGACCCGGGTGCCCAGCCTTGACCGAGGTTTTCGGCAGAAGCCTGAGCCCCGAGGTGGCGAAGTGCCGGAGGTTCTGGCCCGATGAGACTGGTACACAGGGCTTCTTCGTCGCTAAGGTGGTGAAGCCATGAGGGAACTGAAGGATTTCCTCACCGCTGTAGGTGCCTCCTACGAGCCCGTAGGGGTTAGGATGAACCTCAACGATAGGCGCTTCGTCGTCGCACCAGAGGTCGCGGCGCAGATACACGACAAGGGCAGGCTGGTCTACGCTGGCAAGCTGCTCGGGCGGACGAGGGGGGAGTTTATACCCAGCGCGGGTCTCCTCCGCGAGCTTGGTAAGATGCAGGGGCCGAACAAGGTGTGGGTCGACGAGAAGGTGGGGTGGCTATTCGCCTGCGGCCGCGACGTCTTCGCGGAGAGCATGCTGAAGGCGGAGGGGGAGCTCGCCGAGGACGCCTGCTTCCTCGTCATGCTCGGCGGGGACTGCCTCGGCTACGGGAGGGTCGAGACGGCGGAGGGGAGAACGATCCTGAGGAACGTCTTCGATGTCGGCGACTTCCTCCGCAGGGAGCGGGGGATAGAGTGGGACCGCTGATTCTGCAAACTGTTTTATCGCGTCTCGGCCCCTCTCCCTCTCATGAGCGTCTATTCTGAGCTCGGCTGTAAGCGCGTCGTCAACGCGGCCTTCGCCCTCACCCGCCTGGGTGGCAGCACCGTGCCAAGGGAGGTGCAGCAGGCGATGGACAGGGCGAACGAGAGCTACTGCAACATGTGGGAGCTCCTCAACAGGGGGGGCGAGATAATCGCGAAGGGGACCGGCGCGGAGGGTGCCTGGATCACGAGCGGCGGCTTCGCGGCGCTTGTCCTCGGCGCGGCGGCGTGCATGGCGGGGAGCGACCCTGAGAAGATGAGGCGCCTCCCCGACACGACGGGGATGAAGAACGAGTTCATAATCCAGCGGAACAACAGGCTCTACGTCTACGACCGCGCCATGGAGGTCGCGGGCGGCAAGTTCGTCTTCGTCGGCGACGAGAACTGGGGCTGCGGCGTGGACGGGTTCGAGGCTGCTATCACCGACAGGACGGCGGCGATCCACTACGCATACCCGACGGGGCCCAAGAGGGGGGTGCCCCCGCTCAAGGACCTGCTCAAGATGGCCCACAACCACGGCGTACCGGTGATCGTCGACGCGGCGGGCATGACGTACCCGACGAGCAACTTCAAGATGTTCGCCGACATGAAGGCGGACATCGTCGCCTTCGGGGGGAAGTACGTTCACGGGCCGAACAGCACGGGCTTCGCCATCGGGCGGAGGGACCTGATGGAGGCGATGGCGCTCCACAGCTTCATAGGGGTGGAGTCGGGGCCGGCCGAGACGCCGGGCAAGTGGAGGAGCATCGGGCGCGGCTACAAGCTCGACAGGCAGGAGATCGTGGGGCTCGTCGTCGCGTTCAAGAGGTGGATGGCTCTCGACCACGAGGCGGAGAGGATAGCCCCCGCGTGGGAGAGGGCCCGCTACATAGAGAAGAGGATCAGGAAGCTGCCGGGGCTGAAGGAGGCGAGGATCAGCTACCTGCCCAAGAGCGGGACGGGGATAGCCTACAACACGCTGGGGCTGAACGTCCACTTCATCGACAAGGGCATAGATGAGGTCGGGGCGATCGTGAAGCGGCTCCGCGAGGGGGACCCGGAGGTCTGGGTCCGCTACTGGGGGGACGGCAACAACTTCATAGTGAACACGCTGATGCTGATGCCGGGGCAGGAGAAGGAGCTCGTGAAGCGGTTCGAGGAAGTTTTTGGCTAATTTCCCAATTATCTTCAGGAAGTGGATGCTCATGGAGTTGGGGGAACGAGGCAGAATAGGCATGATTCTACCGGCGATGAACACCGTCGCTGAGCCCGAAATCTACAGCCTACTCCCAAGGGGGGTGACCGCACACACCGCCCGCATGTACGCGCCCGTCGACATAAGCAGCGAAGAAAACTTCGTTCGCATGTGCGAGGTCGGCTGCAGCAACGGTGAGAAAGCCGCGCAGGAGCTGGCCACAGCCAAGGTAGACGCGCTAGCCTTCGCGTTCACCGCCGGCAGCTTCTTCCGCGGCGCCGGATGGGACGAGGAACTAGCCCAGCGCATGCAGAAGGCGGGAGGGGCTCCATGCATAGTGACATCGACCGCCGCGGTGCAAGCCCTGAAGACGATGGGCCTAAAACGGATTGCCGTTGGATCACCCTACGAGGTCGCGAGCCCCCGTCTGAAGAAGTTCATGGAACAGAAGGGCATGAAGGTCACCAAGATAGAGGGCCTAGTGCTGCCGACTGCAGTACACGTCGGCCGCCAGCCAGTAGACCAGTTTGAGTACATCGCAAGGAAAGTCGACAGCAGCGATGCTGAGGGCATCTTCGTATCCTGCACCAACTTCGCGACCCTGGCCCGAATCGATGAATTCGAGAGGAAGATGGGGAAACCCGTGATAACCTCGAATCAGGCGACGTTCTGGGCTACGCTTCGAAAAATGGGTATCGAGGATAAAATCAGCGGCTTCGGTAGCCTGTTTAGAGAGCACTGACCCACGGCGCGCGAATCCAGCTCCACCTCAGGTTTTTTCAACACAGAACAACGTTTACTGACTAGACAAGCCCAATGAGAACACTTTTGCTCGGGAAACAAGAAGTGTCCGAAGCACTGAACATGAAAAAATGCATAGACCTCTGCGAGAAGGCGTTCGTCTTGGCGTCGGAGGGACGTGTTCAGAGTTTTCCGAGAATATGGCTGAGATCAGAATTCGGTGGGCTACTGGGAACCGCCGTCGTTAAGGAGCCGGGCTACCTAGCCCTGAAGCTTCTTACGAGAGGCGTGCAGGTCATACTGCTCGTCGACTATACAAAAAACAACTTCGTCCTCATGGATGGAAGCCTCATTACGGGTCTCCGAACGGGAGCCGCGGGGGCGTTATCGGCGAAATACCTGACGAGGAGGGGCTCTAAAACCGTCGGGGTCCTCGGGACAGGATTCGTGGCTAGGCACGCCCTGTGGGCACTGTGCGAAACGATGAAGATTGAATCCGCTAAAGTATACAGCAGATCCAG
>JAUYEB010000129.1 GCA_030691555.1 Candidatus Bathyarchaeota archaeon | reverse complement strand
GCGGGGAGGCGGACCTCGTTGAGGCGGATGCGTTGATCAGGGGCGTGGAGGCGGCTGCGTCTTCGGTTGAGTCAGGAGGCGCTCAGTCGAGGACAATGCGCTACGTGGAGACCGGCTTTGTACTTGTTGTCCTCGCCGCCGCAGCTGCGTTGGTCTGGCTCTATGGTTCGAGGGTATTCTGGAGGCTCTGGATCCGGACTAAGAGGGGCTGGAGGGTCGAGCAGGCGTGATCGACGACGAAGTCAAGGCCGCTGCCCTGGTTATGATCGGGCTCATGGGCGCGGTGGCAATCTACCCGATCCTCGCCGAGAGCAGGGTTGTGGAGCCGTTCTCGGAGTTGGGCATACTCGGCCCGTACATGAAGATCGGCGACTACCCGAGGCAGCTGGTCGTGGGGCAGAGGTTCAGCCTCTACATCTACGTGGGGAACCATGAGGGGAGCAGCCAGTACTACAGGGTGTTCGCTAAGCTGGGGGATCGGGGCTTGAACGTGAGCGACACGGAGCCGTATGGGGCGCCGGTTGTGGCGAGCTGGGACGCTGTGCTGACGAACGAGGCGAACACGACTATACCGATCACTTTGAGCGTTGGTCGAACCGGGTTGAATCAGAGGCTCGTCTTCGAGATGCACAGGTACGACCCGGCGAAGGGGGAGTTCGTGTACCATCAACGGTGGAACCAGCTCTGGTTGAACGTGACGTCGACGAGGTAGAACTTATGGAGAAACCTTCATTACTAGGCGAATCGAGTTTCGATCCGGTGCCATGACCGACTCCTCTGAGCTTCAGCAGATACGCGATGAGCTCTTTTCGCTCAAGTTGCTCTATAAACGCGTGGCTGAGGATCATATCCCTAGTGAGAAGGCCACGGTTGAGGATATCGAGTCTATAGAGTCGCCTGATGAGACGGTGTCGAAGGAGGAGTTTCTAAGGCTTCTCGATGAGACCCCTGTTAAGGGGAGAAAGTCCTCTGTTCGTAGTAGACGTTAAGAGAAGGGCGTTAAGAGCTATACCTGATTTACTCGTCTCTCAGAGGGTGGAGATCCGTCGTCTCTTCGATGCTTTGGAGGACGATCCGGTTCCATATCATTCGTATGATGTGGCCAAGCTTGAGGGTGCCCAGAATGCTTATCGCGTTAGGTTGGGGGGCTCAAGGGTCGTCTACGTCGTCGATTGGAAGTCGAGTGTCATCACTGTGACGCGGATCGAGCCTCGTGGGAGAGCATACAAGGGTCTCTGACTGGCTTGGTTGACCTCAGGCGTCTGTTCGGTGGGGGCTCGCCTCGGGATGAGCGTGATGAGCCGGAGGTGGAGGAGGTCGAGGAGCGTGAGCCGAACCCGCTGGAGGAGGCTGTGCTCTCGCATGTCGGGGAGTCCCTTAGTGGGGTGGTGGGACGTGTCGCTTCCGAGAAAGGGGTAAAGTTTGAGGAGGCGGCGAGGGGCGTCTTCAGGGCCGTCGAGGACGGGAGGGTCAGGTTGGTGGACCCCAGCCCACCGGAGGGGCTGTTCGGCTACTTCGCCTCCGCGTATAGCCTCTGGTTCTGGCTGGTCTGCGGCTTCGTCGGCGTCGTGCTGTTCACGATCTACGCGATGCCCCAGGTCTACCCGCTGGTCTATCTACGGTACGCCGCGGGTGCGATCTATGTGCTCTACGTGCCCGGGTACACGCTGATCGAGGCGCTTTACCCGAAGGCGGATGAGCTTGAGAGGCTTGAGAGGTTCGCGCTGGGTGTGGGGCTGAGCCTCGCGCTGGTGCCCCTGGTGGGGCTGGTGCTCAACTATACGCCGTGGGGGATCAGGCTGGATCCGATATTTGCGTCGCTGAGCCTGTTGACGGTGGCGCTTGGGGCGGCGGGAGTGTATCGGAAGTATGGTTACTGGTTGTTGACGCGTGGAGTTGGAGGTTCTGTGTGATGGTTGGTGTTTTAGGTCGTGGTCATTCAAAGATGGTTCGGATGAATCCGAGTCTTCCGAGGTGTTTCTCGTCGTTTGTGTATGCCTCGTGTATGGCGAGTCGTTCCATGAGGGCGACGTTGACGGCGTCGTTGAAGTCGAGGTGGTGGTTGGCCATGATGGTTGCTCCTACTATGAGGTCGTCGGCGTCGAAGGGTTCGATGTGCAGGGTGGAGTAGGAGAGTATTTTTTCGATGGTGGGTTTGATGTCTCCCTGTCTGCCCATGGCTTCGAAGACCCAGGCGACTTCGCAGATGACGAGGGTGGATGTTGTCGCTTCTTCACCTTGCTCTATTCTCTTGAGGATGTTTTTAGAGGTGGGTCCGAATCTGGGGTGGTTGGTGGCTACGTATATGAAGATGTTCGAGTCTATGAATCGCATGGGTCGAGCCTCTTGAGGGCTTTCTCTCGGGCGTGTCTGCGGGCGAGTTCCTTGGGGTCGTCTATGGGTTCTGTGAGTGGTAGGCTTCCGGTGAGGGCGGCGGTTGGTTCGCTGTATCTCTTAACTGGGGTGAGGATGATCTCGCCGTTTCTCTCCCTGATGATGACCCGCGTCTTCTCTTCTATCTCGTTCCTGTCGCGGATGTCTTTTGGGAGGACTATTCTGCCTTCTTTGCCTACCTCGACGAACATGGTGTCTCTGTCGAATAGATTAGTTTCCGTCGTTTATAAGGTTGATCGACTATTTCGGGTGGAATCGGGGAGGGCCTTCGTTTGTATCGTTCGGGGGCTTTGATTGAGTCTCTTGGATAGGCGTCTCGATAGGTACTCGGGGCTCGGCCTTGGGTTGATTGTGTTCGGTGCTCCCTCTGCTGTTTACTCGTATGTGGTTTTGTTGAATACGCCGTTGACGGCGTTGGGTTTGGCCTGTGTAGTGCTTGGTGGGACGCTGCTGCTTGTGCCGGGTAGCCCCGTGCCGAGGGAGACGGTTCGGGCGATGGTGGAGGCGAGCTGCGTTAACGTGGAGGCGCTGCTCGAGGAGTTCGACGTTAGGGGCAGGGGTGTGTACCTGCCGCCCAAGGATGGGAGGGGCTACGTCTACGTGCCGCTGAAGGGGGGTGCATCCGGCGCCTCGGCGGCTATGAGGGCGCCGACGCGTGTCTTCGTCAGGGTCGAGGATAAGCCGGCGCTGATGGTGTTCCCGCCCGGGTCGGAGGTCGTGCGGCTGTCGGGGCTGGGTGTGGAGGCGGGCGTTGAGGAGGCGCTGGTCTTCGTGCTGGTGGACTTCCTAGAGGCGGTGCACGGGGTGAAGGCGATCAGGGAGGGGGGCCGCGTCGTCGTGGAGTACAGTCGGCCGGTCGTTGGGACGGGGTTCCCCAGGTTCGTTGCTGTGCTCGGCTCGCTGCCGGTGAGTGTCGGCGGCAGTGTGTTGGCTTCGGTGCTGGGTGCGCCGGTGGAGCTCGTGGAGGAGGAGTCGTCGCCGGGTAGGATCCGGGCCGTGTATAGGGTGCACCCGGTTGGATAGGCAGAAGGTCTACGTCTCGTCGCTGGCGTTCCTGCTAATGCTGACGACTGTCAGCCTTTCGGCTCTCCATGAGGCTAGGCTTGAGGTGTATGTCAGCCTGTTCGCGGTCTGTTACTTCGCCGCGTCCGCGCTGTTCCGGCCCCGTCGCCGGTGGTTCGACGTGGTGGGTGTGGCGCTGTTCGCCGCTTTCTGCGTCATCGTGGCCTTCAAGGTGCTGGACATCCTATTTTGAGCGCCCGTAGGGTTCTGCTCGGCCTGTTCGTGGTCCTGGCCGTCGTCGGGTCGTTGATCCCGATTGGGTTGGCGGAGGATCTGCCGCGGCACAGGGATCCGCTGGACTTCGGGCCCGAGCCGCCGAATCTCGCGGGTCTTCAGGGCCTGTACGGGTCCGTATTCAAATGGACGATGGCTGAGAACTTCCCGATGGCCCTGAGCGGGCTGGACTTCTCCGGGTTCGTGTTCGCGCCCGAGGCCACGAAGGCGGTGATGGACAGGTTCACGACGCTGTTCGGGTCCGCGATTCAGGATTTTAACCTGACGAAGTCGGATATCGAGGCGATCAGGGCGTATCTGCGCCGCCTTAAGCCGGATGAGGCGAAGGCTGCGATCGCGGTCGCCTTGGCGAGGCTCGGTGGCACGAACGTGACTATTGGTTCGATGGATCTTTCCGCGGGCCAGTTGGCGGCGATTCTGAAGGGGTCTCCTCAGGAGATGCTTGCGGGGGGCGAGGGGCTGAGGGCTCTCATCGGGAGGTATCGCGGGGAGCTGCTTGCGCTGCTGGGTGAGACGGAGGATCTGAGTGAACCAATTGGTCCTATAATACTCCCCAATGGGACTGTTATCACTGATCCCGAGTTCATCCGGACGAAGCTGCGTATATCGGTGGAGCCGACTGAGGTTCTAGTTGGTTCAGTTGTTCGTGTCTGGGGGAATCTCACCGATTCTACCGATGTTGGCCTCGCATCTAGAAAGGTAGAGGTGTTCATCGATAATGACCTCGTGGAGAGCGTTATCACGGATGAGTCTGGTTCATTCGACTTGGGGATCCCGATTCCTTTCGTGTACAGGGATCACGTCACGGTTTCGGCTCAGTACCTCGGGGATATAATCGGGAACAGGGTGTACCTCCCATGCTCCTCGAACGATGTTCGGGTGAATCTGGTCTACTATACGCCCGTTATCTCGGTGGATCTGCCAAAGACGGTGTACCCGGGGAAGTCGTTCCTGAT
>JAUYEB010000123.1 GCA_030691555.1 Candidatus Bathyarchaeota archaeon | reverse complement strand
TAAGGCGAGCCGGGGGCTAGAACTCCTCCATGGTCACGGGCTTCTCCCTGCTGATTAGGCATTAACTTTGTATCACAAAGTATATATGTTTCGCAAAGCTCTCTGTGATCAGGGATAAGGCATGAGCGGGAACATCGACCTCAAGGAGCTGCAGAGGAAGGCGATGTCCTCCTTCCACGAGGACGGCATAATCGACATAATGATCGGGCTGCTGGGGCTCATCTGGGGCTTCTCGGCCTTCACGGACGCCTCCTCCCTGAGCGTGATCTGGGTCGCCGTAGTCATACCCTCATACTGGTGGCTGAAGAGGGAGTACACTCTGCCGAGGATAGGGATGGTCCGCTTCTCGCCGCGGGGAGGGGGCGGCCTGCCTAGGATCCTCGTGACCGCCCTGGTCGGCGCGGCCGTCGCCGTCGGTCTCGCCCTGTGGTGGGCGGCCACGGAGGCGTCGAAGCCGTTCTACTACTACCTCATCGCCGACCACTGGGGGATCGTCATGGGGGTGGGCGTCGCGGTCACCGGCGCCCTCTACGCGCGTGTGGCCTATCTGCCGAGGTTCTACGCATACTCCGTCCTCGCCCTAGTGCTGATAGGCAGCGCCCAGTACAGTGGGTTGCCATTCGGCGTCCACCTCATAACGTTGGGCGCGGTGGTCCTGGGATACGGGGTCATCCTCCTCCACAGGTTCATCGGCAGGTACCCGGTGCAGGCGGTCGACGGTCAAGTTGGCTGAGTCTCCGGTCGACGGGATCGACAGGGTGATCCACGAGCCGGCGAGGCTGATGATAATGGCCCACCTCTACGTGGTGGACTCGGCGGACTTTCTCTTCCTCATGCGGCAGACGGGGCTGACCTTCGGGAACCTCTCCAGCCACATGGCGAAGCTGGAGGGGGCGGGCTACATCGAGGTCGTGAAGGACTTTGTGGATAGGAAGCCTCACACGATGCTCAGGATGACGGCGCGTGGCAGGGCGGCCTTCGAGGAGTACCGCAGGGGGATGGACAGGCTCTTCAAAGGGTTACCCTGAGTGATTCAGGTTAATTAAGCCGGGTTTTTGAATGATCGGTGAGGGTTTTCACTGTCTCGGGAGGGTGAGTTGAAGCAGAGGCTCGGCCTCTTCGACGCGACCGCCATAAACGTGGGGGCGATAATCGGCGGGGGGATATTCGTCGTCACCGGGATCGTGGCGGGGCTGGCGGGGTCGGCGCTCGTCGTCTCCATGCTGCTGGCCGCCGTGACCAGCCTCTTCACCGCGCTCAGCTATGCCGAGTTGACCGCGTGGCTCCCGAAGGAGGGGAGCGTCTACGAGTACGGGTACAGGCTCATCTCCCCCGCGGCGGGGTTCCTCGGCGGCTGGATGTGGATACTGTCGAACATCTTCAGCGGCGCCGCGGTGGCGCTCGGTTTCGGTAACTACCTCTCGGCCCTCGTGCCGGGTCTTAGCCCCGGAGTCGTGGCTGCGATCGTCAGCGTCGCCTTCACCGCGTTGAACTACTTCGGCATCCAGCACTCGGCGGGGTTGAACAACCTGCTCGTCGTGGCGAAGCTCCTAATCCTCGGCTTCTTCGTCGCCTTCGGTCTACTCTTCGTGAAGGTGGGCAACTTCCAGCCTTTCAACCCACTCGGTACGGGGGTTCTCTACGGGGCGTTCTACATCTTCTTCGCCTACGGGGGCTTCGCTCGTGTGGCGGTTGTGGCGGAGGAGATCAAGGACGCCAAGCGCGTCATCCCAAGGGCGATAGTGCTCTCGCTGATCATCTCGACGATCTTCTACATCGCCGTCGGGCTCGTGGCAGTGGGACTCGTCGGAGCTGGGAGCCTCTCTGGCTCGGGGCACCCGCTCGCCCTCGCCATCGGCGCGACGGGGAGCGAGGCCGCCGTGCTGCTGGTCAGCGTCGGGGGCGTCATATCGACGGCAAGTGTGCTCCTGACGAGCATCCTCGGCGTCTCCCGGCTCGGCTTCGCCATGTCTAGGCGCGGGGACTTCCCGGCTCCCCTAAGCAGGCTCCATCCACGCTTCGGCACGCCCAGCGTCTCGGTGGTGGCTTCGGGGGCGCTGATGACGTGCCTCGCCCTATTCGTGGACCTGGGCAACGTGATCGCCATAAGCACGTTCGCGATGCTCTTCTACTACGGCGTGGGCAACATCGCGGCGACTCGGCTCCCCAAGGAGGAGAGGAAGTACCCGACATACGTCTCTCTACTGGGAACGATCTCGTGCTTCGTCTTCCTCATCTTCGCCCTCTTCCTGTCGCCCCAAGCGTGGGCCGCCGGATTAACCGGGTTAGGGGTGGGGGCAGCCTACTTCCTCGCCCTGAGATGGAGAAGGAAGAGAAAAACGACGTAGTTTCACGAGAACTAACTCGCAAAAGAGGGATTTCTCTTCGCTCTGAATCCTTAAATGGCGCCTCTCCGTCCCCTTCCCTTAGGTGTAACTTATGCCGACGGCTGGGAAGGTCTTCGTCTCAACAGAGTACAAGAAGCTTGTCGACGTCGCCGCGGCCCTCGAGGGGCACAAGGTCGAGGAGGAGTACGCCGAGGGCGACTTCAAGCTGACCCTACTCACCGAGGTCGCCAACGTCTCCATCAACGAGGGCGTCCTCACCGGCCTCTACAGCTACGACCACGTCGTCTATAACTACCACAGGGGCAAGGTCCTGCCCGCCGCCGCGACGAAGGAGGTGCTCTTCAGCATGAGCGAGCACGAAAACCGCACCTACCTAGCAGTAGTCGATAAGAAGGCGATCGCCAACAGGGTGGCCAACAGGCTCAGCGAGATAATCTTCGGCGAGATGGGAGTCATAGTCGAGGCCCGCATCCTCCCCGAGACCATGAAGAAGTTCCACATCGCCAACAAGGAGGGCACCAAGGTCATCTTCTTCGAGAACATGGACATCCCCAACATAAACAAGCTCAGCCTTTACGGCCCCGACCTCGTAGACACGAAGCTCTTCAAGGAGTACGACCGCATCGGCGACCCCTGGTACGTGCTGGCGAAGAGCAAGAAGTACGGCTACACCGTCGGCCTAGTGCGCGACGGCTCCGTCACCATATTCAACACCGTCGACCAGGCCCAGTACCTCCAGTACGTCAGGGAGGAGGTCATCCCCATGACCCAGCCCCCCAGGGCGCGCGCAGAGGAGGAGTAGCCATGCCCGACAAGACCCTCGACTGCACCGGCCTGTTCTGCCCCGAGCCCGTCTTCCGCACACGCATGGCCCTGGACGAACTAGAACCCGGCCAGACCCTGGAGGTCCACGCCGACGACCCCGCAGCATACGAGGACCTGCGCCGG
>JAUYEB010000122.1 GCA_030691555.1 Candidatus Bathyarchaeota archaeon | reverse complement strand
CATTTTTGAGAGATTCAGAAAAGAAGGCATAGAGATTCCTTTTCCCCAAAGAACGGTTCATTTGCGGAAGGAAGAGAATTGAATTTTGGGGTGGTGCTTAAGGCAGCGAATTGTGTTAAAATGGAATACCTATATGGCAATTTATTCGGGCATTTTTAGTCACTTTAGTTTGCTTCATGCTCATTCATTTTTCATCCCAGACTCTCTGATTCTTTTCTTTTTTCCGAAAGGAGCAAGCCATGGAAAAAGTCCTTTGTGTGGATGATGACCTCAGCCTTCTTCGTCTTTATCAGGATGAACTTAGCGAGGAAGGGTATAAAGTGATTCTGGCCAAAGATGGAAAAGAGGCCCTGGCCAAATTCGAAAAAGAAAAGCCCCAAGTGGTGGTCATGGACATCCGCATGCCGGTCATGGACGGCATTGAAGCTCTGACCGCCATGATGGGCAAAGACCGCCAGGTCCCGGTCATCTTGAACACCGCCTATCCCCAGTACCGGGATAATTTCATGACCTGGGGAGCGGAAGCCTACGTGATTAAATCTTCTGATCTCACCGAGCTTAAACAAAAAATCCGGGAAGTTCTGAACAAGCGGAAGAAGCAAGCGAAATCTTGATCGCCAAGGAGACTTGCTTTGTTTGAAAGAATTGTGGGCATGATCCTGGCCGGAGGAAAAGGTGAACGGCTCTACCCGCTTACCCAGGATCGGGCCAAACCCGCTGTTCCCTTCGGAGGAACATACCGCATCATCGACTTTACCTTGAGCAACTGCCTAAATTCCGGCATCCGGCGGGTGAACCTCCTCACCCAGTATAAATCCCTATCCCTAAACCGGCACATTATGCAGGGCTGGAATATCTTCAACCCCGAACTGGATGAATACATCAACCTCATTCCAGCCCAGCAGCGTGTCGGGGAGGATTGGTATCTGGGAACGGCCGATGCCATCTACCAGAACATCTACGTGTTGCAGCTGGACCGTCCTGATCTGGTTCTCATCCTTTCCGGCGACCACATCTACAAGATGAATTACATGGAGATGATTGCTTACCACCGGGAGCACCGGGCCGACCTTACCGCGGGCGTCATCGAAATGGATAAAAATCTTTCTCGCCATTTTGGCGTTCTCCAAGTAGATGAAGAGTTTCGCATTGTAGGATTTGAGGAAAAGCCAGAAATCCCCAAAACCATTCCGGGTTATCCCGACCTGATTCTTGCCAACATGGGGGTTTATGTTTTTAATACAGAAATTCTCGTAC
>JAUYEB010000021.1 GCA_030691555.1 Candidatus Bathyarchaeota archaeon | reverse complement strand
GCCCTCATGTCGAAGTACGTCCAGTTGAGGACGTTGCCCATGTGGAAGTCCCCGCTCGGGTAGGGCGGCGGCGTGTCAATGCTATACCTGGGGCGGACCTCGTCGCCCCAGTCGTACCTGTATGTGCCGTGCTCCTCCCAGAGCCTCTCCCACTTCTCCTCCATCTGGAGGAAGTCGATCTTGTTAGGCAGCTGTTTCATGCTCTTCACCGGTTCCCGGACGCGGTCGAATAGGCTCAGAAATGTGGCGGAGCCTTAAAACCTTGTCCGCGGGAAGCGGAGCGCCGCCTGGGTTACCCGATCCTTCAAGCCCCGCGCGGGGCGAGGACAAAACGATGCCCCATAGACAGCCCTCGCATCCGAGATGATTTCGTCAAGAGCATATTAAAAGCTATTGTAGAAACTGAAGGTGGCAGGGTTAAGGCCGCGTCGTGATGGAACACTCTTTCCTTTTATGGGATTTCGCCCTCCGAAACGTACGGCAAGGGCTCTTAGGATAGTCTAAAATCTCCGTTAAATAGCTAAATTTTTTCTAGTGCAACGCTTTTTAGCTGAAAATACGCCGTTAATAATGCCCGAAAAGTCGATTACAGTCCTTTTCGACAATATTAATAAATTAACGTTCCCAACTTGCGGTAGATGTATCCAGACTGTAGCAACGGCAAGTGCCTATTTCAGCACGAGGATGGGTGTCTGGATTGCAGAGTATGCGCCTACTGTGGCTCCGTGATCGATGCCACCAACACCACCGGAGGCCACGATGAGGTACACTCGCTGCTGGACGCGTGTTCGACCACAGTCCCCGCGTGTGAGCGCTGCAGGGCTTCGAAGAACTCGACTCGGCTGAAGACCTGGTTGAAGGACCTACGTGAGAAGGACCCCGCCTACTTCGGTTTGATCCTGGACAATCACATGCTTCAACAGAATACGGTCTCGCTCATCGTGAAGCGGGTGGCGCAGGAGACCCGTTTCAAGCCTCTCTAGGGCTAGGGCCGAGGCAGCCGATGAGTTGGGTTCGCAGCCTAGGCTTTTAGCGTTTAAGCTAGGCGCTTGCCCGCGTTGGGGCCGGGCGCCGTGAAGTATAGCTCCTCGACGCTTAGCCTCCAAACCGCCTTGGCGGGGAGCTCCACGGGGGCCTTCTTCCTGTACTCCTCGACCCTCTTCTTCCCCTCGTCGAAGAGGGGGCCCGAGGTGACGAGCTCGGCCTTGCACTTGATCTGGTAGCTCTTGTGTATCTCCATGTTGTAGGCGACCATGCACCCCCACTTCGTGGCGGCGAGGTTGTCGTGTGTCTTATGGAGGAAGTTCTCCACCACGGCGACGTGCTCGTCGTCTATCCACCACCAGAATGCGACCATGACGACGTTCGGCTTCCCCGACTTGTCCACGGTGGCGAGCGGGATGACGCGCTGCTTTTCGAACACTGCCCTTGCTTCTTCGGGTACCTTGACCATTTCAATCAGCTCGTGTGGATCAGGGGTTGGTAAGTTATTTAACTTCTAGGTGTATTTCCCTAACCTTTTTCGCGGTTCCGCAGCCTGGCCGAGGTCGGGATGATGAGGAGGGTGATGAGTCCGAGCCCCACGTAGGTGGCTGAGAGTGGGTAGAGCTGGCTCATGTACCCGGCCACCAGGGGGCTCAGGCACGTGAAGGCGCCGTACATGAACTCGTAGAATCCCATCGTGGCGCCGAGGCTGCCCCTCGGGGAGCCGTGGACGATGAAGTCGAGGATGAGGGGCTCGATGACGCCGTTCGCCGCGCCGAAGATGATCAGGGGGCCGAGGAACTCGAGCTCGGTGGAGGCGTAGGCGACCCCGATCAGGCTCATGGCGAGGCCGACTGAGCCCACGAGCATCCCCCTCTTCACGCCGAAGCCGACTACCCTCTCCGAGTTGTAGAACCCGACGCCCTTCACGGCGCTGTTCAGGGCGAGGAGGAAGCCTATCGCCGTCGCGGAGATGCCCCTCTCCGCCATGTAGCCGGGGAGTATGTAGAAGTAGATGCCCAGCCCCAGGGCGTACGGGATCATGGTCAGGTAGGCCCACCTCAAGCCGGATACGGCCGAGAAGTCGAACCTGATCTCCTTAGAGTCGGAGCTCAGCCTTATCCTCCCCATGATGACGGCGTTGATGGCGAGGGCGGCGACCATGGCGCCGGTGAGGAGCGTCCAGAGCGCCTGGTACCCGTAGGTGTCGGCTATCCAGCCGCCTATGAAGGGGCCGAAGACGAAGCCGAGTATCCAGCTCAGGTTGTACCGGCCTATGGCGTGCGTTAGGAGGTGCGGCGGGGCCATGTCGGCGGTCACGGCGCCCGCAGCCGCCCAGAACGCCCCGCCCACTAGACCGATGAGCACCCTGCCCCAGAAGACCTGCCCCACGTCCGACGCCAGGGCGAGGAAGACGAGGGCCCCCGTGGTCAGCACGTTGAAGGCGAGGTAGAGGCGCACCTTCTCGAACCGGTCGAGGAGGGCCCCCGCGACGAGCGTCATGAGGGTGTACGCGACCGCCGCGGCGGTCCCCATGATCCCGATGTCGAAGAGGGTGGCGCCGAGCCGCTCGGCCTGTACGGGGGCGAGCATCATCGGCGTCCCTATGGCGGTCGCCACGAGGAAGACGGAGGCGTAGAGGAGCCTCAGCAGCCCACTACGGGAGTCGCCCGACAAGATGCAGACAGCTAACGCGGATGCCCGGATAAATCTAACCATCACGCATCGATGGTCATCGGCTCATCGGCCTTACGCGGCCCCCTGGCTGTGATCTTCTCGTCGAGGGTGAGCGTCAGCCCGTCGACGGCGGGGATCACGGGGACCCCTGACTCCTCCACGAGCCACGCCGCCTCCTTCGCCGGGTCCGCGTTGAGGAGCTTTATGCCGAAGTGGGTCGTCACGGCGCACCGCGGCTTTGCTTCCTTGATCAGCCGGAGGGCGTCGTCGGTGCATAGGTGCCCCTTGAGGGGGCTGCCCCTCGGCCACATGGTCCCGAGGACGAGCAGCCTGCAGCCCCGGAGAGCCTCGCCGAGGCCGGGGTAGGCCTCGGTGTCGCTGGTGTAGGCGAGGTCGCCGACGCCGGGGGCCTCGAGCCTCAGGCAGACGGCGTCGCCGTCCCCGTGGACCGCTTTGATGGCCTCGAAGCTTATACCGCCGATCTCGAACCGGGAGCCCGGCACGAGCTCCTCGACCCTCCCCGCGAGCCCCTGGTGGTACCTGCTGACGCTCGGGTCGATGCCGTCGCCTCCCCTGAGGACGCTCCTGGCGGCGGCGAGGACGCCGTGCCTGCGCGTAGTTCCGCCGGTCATCGCCTCGATGAGGACCTCGGCGTCGGTGTAGTGGTCGGGGTGGCAGTGGGTGACGATGACTCCGTCGAGGCGCATGGGGGTGAGGCCGGCGTAGATGCTGTGGACGAGGGCGCCGGGGCCGGGGTCGACGTGTACCTGCGTCCCGCCGTGGGCGAGCCTGATGCCGGCGGTCTTCCTGCGTTGGGTGCACATGGTGTGGCGGCCCCCGCCGGTGCCGAGGAGGTGGATGGTGAGCGGCTCCATGTGGGTCCCTCGGCGGGGGAGAGTTAAATATTTAACAGGGCGACGCATCCAGAAAGGAGTGCCG
>JAUYEB010000314.1 GCA_030691555.1 Candidatus Bathyarchaeota archaeon | reverse complement strand
CGCGGCGTTCGACGCGTGAAAAAGCATCTCGGGGAACCTTATCGCCACGGGCGCCCCCAAGACCCACACGTATACCGCGAACTCGGCGATGCCGAAGCCGAGACCCGCGAGGAGACCCAGCTTCACTATAGACTTCTCCGTCTCCGCGTGTCTGAACAGCAGCGGGAAGACCTTCGTGAACTCCTCGATTACAGGGGCGAACACGGAGACTAGTATGACATATCCGAGGTCCCCCGGGACGACGATGGCGACGTAGTTCCTCGCGACGGTCTCCAGGGTCACCGATATCGCGACGCTGACTATGAGTCTCTGGATGAGGTACGAAACCATCTCCAGTTTTCCGGGTCTATGGAGGTGTGTCGAGGTAGTTTGGGGGGTCTCCATCGGTGACCCTTCTGGAAGCTTTTTGGATTAACCTTTCCGAAAAGCGAACGCCCTATCGCCGTCGTTAGATTTCTAGAAAGCCTTAAAATGGCAGGAGGGTCTGCTTTTAAAGCGGTACCCGGTTTACCGGGTCCGAGCGCTGGGGTCTCCTAGCCTGGTAGGGAGCGGGCCTGCTAAGTCCGTGAGCCTTGCTCACATGGGTTCGAATCCCATCCCCGGCGCCATCTTTCAACGGGGAAGGCGTATATATCCTAGGATTCCAATACCAGACCCGATAAACGAATGTCATACTACGTAAAGGACTACATGGACAAGGACTTCCCCACGATCCAGGTCGAAGCCTCGGCGGTCGAGGCCGCGAAGGCCCTCAACACGACGAAGAAAGGCTACATCATCGTCTTGGAGAAGGGGAAGCCGTTGGGCATCGTCACGGAGTGGGACCTCGTCAGCAAGGTCCTCGCCGCGGAGAAGGACCCGAAGAAGCTGTCGCTCAGGCAGGTCGCGTCGACCCCCCTCATCACCGTCGACCCCGACAAGGACCTCCTCGAGGCGTCCGAGCTTATGCAGAAGAACGGCGTGAAGAGGCTCCCCGTGGTCAAGGGAGGCGTCATATACGGCGTCATCACGTCGACCAACATAGCGCAGAAGTGCGGCGAATACGTAAACAAGTCAGTGAAGGACGTCCTGCGCTGGTCCTTCCCACTCGGCTAAGACCCTAGAGTCGAATACCTCTGGAGCCTAGCTCAACCAATAATTCTTCGTAACCACGATAGAGGATCGAGTCGAGCCCCGCCAGCTTACCCGCATCCACACAGTAAACGTTGTCGTCCACGAAAAGACACTCCCCTACCTTCAGCTTCAAAGCATCAGTAATGAGCTTAAACATCCCGAGGTCGCCGCTCGTCCCGGGGGAGAGATCCGGTTTTCTTAGGCCGACCTCGCAGGAGAGGATCACCTCGTCGAAGATGGAGGATAGGCCGTGTGCCCTGAGCCACTTCGCCCTTGAGGCCTCGATGTTTGACAGGGCCGCTACCCTGTATCCCCTCGATCTGAGCTTCTTCACAAGGCTGACCACCTCGGGGTTGTAGCGGGCTGCCTCGAAGGTTCTGCCCCAGACGTCGGCGTAGCCGTCGGGGTGATCGAGCCCGAGGCGGCTGAAGGTGTCCGCCATCCATTCCTCCTCACTGATCTCGGCGACCTGGGCCGCCGGCATCTCCTCCTGGGCAACACGCCTGAACTCGGCCTGGGGTATGCCGTACCTCTCCTCGATGTATCGATAGGTGGTCGAATTGTTCCACTCTATGACTACGCCGCCGAGGTCGAAGGCGAGTCCCCTGATCATCTCTGCACGCCTTTTTCGACGGCCTTCGCGACCTCACGCAGCATGGACTCCCTCTCGTACCAGCCGCTGATTATCTGGGCTCCCTTCACCGTGAGCCAGTGGTTCCCAAGGCGAACGGAGTCGGCCGGATCTTCCCACTGATCGATCAGCTTCACGGTTAGCTCGGGGTAGATACTATTGAGCAGGTCTCTCGCCCTCATCGCCGAGGGGTAGGAGTACTCGCATGTGGGATTGTATATGACGATCGCTTGTCCCTTGTCCGACTCGTTCGGGTGGGGCTCTAGTTTAACTGGAGGCGCATATTCTCCGTTGATTAGTAGAACCATCTCGCCGTTCTTTTTCACGAACCCGTTGGAGGCATAGAACTTCTCCATGGGGGTGCCCTCCCCAGTGTTGAAGGCCTCGGACGCGATGAAGCGGCATCTAACGCCCTTCAGATACTGTGGATCACCTCTGCACTCCTCGACTAGGCTCCTCAACAGGGCGGTCGACGCCCCCTTCCCCTGCGCCTCCTTGAAGGGATTGTAGACGCACCTGAGCAGCACCACCCCCCTCCTCGGCCGCGGGATGAACGGCGCCGACCCCTCGGTGTAGAAGAGCAGCTGTGCGACCGGTGCGCCGTCGAGGTAGGCGATCTTGGCGCACGAGCCGTTGTCCCGTAGCATCCGCCTCAGCCAGGACCGCCTAAGCTCGATGCCCTTCTGCTGCAGGGGGTCGTCCAGCTTACCATGGCTGCAGACCCGGAAGACGTCCTCGAGGTTCGATTCGTCGACGTCCCTGACCGTGATAGGACCCATCAGGGTCTCTATGATGGAAATGGGTGTATCAGTGTTCCGACTAGAGGGCCGTGAAGCCCTCGACGGTCTTCTCGTCTAGCCTCTTGACGAGCTCGACGACGAGGCGGACCGCGTTCTCGGTGTCCTTGAGGCTGAGGAGGCCGCTGTGGCTGTGTATGTGCCTCGTGGGGACGCCGATGACGACGGTCGGGCAGCCGGCCCTGCTCATGTGGATGGGCGCGCCGTCCGTCCTGCCGCCCTTCATCTGGCTTAGCTGGAGGGGTATCTGGCACTGCTTCGCCACCTCGATGACCCACTCCTTGAAGGGCTGGTTCGGTATCATGCCGGCGTCGAATGTGAGCAGGCTCGGCCCCTTGCCCATCTTCGCCTGGGCCTCCTGCGGCTTGATCCCGGGGACGTCGCCCGCGATGTCGACCTCGAGGATTATGGCGACGTCCGGGTCGACGACGTGTGCGATGGTCGTGGCCCCCCTGAGGCCGACCTCCTCCTGGACCGTGGCGACGCCGTAGATGGTGTTGGGGTGATCAATCTTCTGCGTC
>JAUYEB010000258.1 GCA_030691555.1 Candidatus Bathyarchaeota archaeon | reverse complement strand
CCGATTCTAAGTCCGAATTTTATCGATGTGTTGACGAAGTCCTTTGCTTCTGAGGCGGATTCGGTTATAGTCTTGCCTTTTGCGAGCCCCGCCGCGATCGCCGAGGCGAAGCTGCATCCTGTCCCGTGTGTGTCCTTCGTTTGATACCTTTCTCCTACGAGGAGGGTGAATTCCCCGTTGTGGAGGAGGATGTCGACTGCCTTGTCGGTCTCGAATATGTGGCCGCCCTTCACGAGCACCGACTTCGGGCCCATGGACGCGATTTTCTCGGCGGCTCTCTTCCCGTCCTCTATGGTCGCGACCCTTACACCGGAGATGGCCTCAGCCTCCATGGCGTTCGGAGTCACAACCGTTGCGAGTGGGAAGATCCTCTTGATGAGCGTCTCCTTCGCCTCGGGTAGTAGTAGTGGGGTGCTGCTCTTCGAGATCATCACGGGGTCCACCACGATGGGGCACTGGAGTCCCTCTAGTTCATCGGCGACTACCCCGATTATCTCAGAGGTGTGAAGCATGCCCGTCTTGACGGCGTCCACGCCGATGTCGTCCACGACCGCCCTGATCTGGGCCTTGATCGAGTCGATTGGTAGGTCGTAAACCGACCTCACCTCGACGGTGTTCTGGGCGGTCACCGAGGTGATCGCTGACATTCCGTGAACCCCAAGGGCCATCATGGTCTTGAGGTCTTCCTGTATCCCGGCGCCGCCGCTCGAATCCGAGCCGGCGATCGTCAGACATCTGTATACTTTTCTCATGGCTTCACATCCTCTTTGTGGCGGGTATACCGCCGTTCCTTAATACCTTGGCTGCTCGGTGGCGTAATTTATAGTTCGTCATAGTCGAACCACGTCATCCATCTTCTCTCCGAGGCTCAGCACCTGTTCCCTCTCACGTTTTGATAGGCCTGTTCCCAGGTCGTTTTTGAGCCTCTCACCGAGGTAAGCGTTTACAACAACTGTTTCAGCCTTGGAGATTGCCGCGAGGAGAGTGTCCAGCTCCCCTCTCTGCAGGTACATGGAGGCGTCGTTTATGAACAGCACTTTGGTGGGTGCTTTGATGAACGTTTCCAGTACCTTTTCTATCTTGGCCCTGTTCGAGTCAGCTATTGTTATCAGTTCCTCTGGTGTCTTCGCCGTTAGGCGCGGGGCCTTTAACTCGGATGGGGTCAGCTGTCGGACCCTCGTGACTGGGTTCTCCAGCAGTCTGCCTCCGATTGATCCGTTTTCGGTCGAGATCCTCTCGGGGGCCATGTCTATCAGGGTGATCTCCTCTTTTCCTCCTTCGAGTGCCTCGTTGAGGAGCTTCCTCATGAGCGTGGTCTTCCCGGAGCCGACCTCGCCCGTGATCAGGATGCGTCTCCCACAGACGGTGTCAAACGAAGTACTTGTCAAGGCCCGATCTTCTCAGCAACTTTATGATCACGAGGCCCAGTATCGAGCCCGGGATGCAGCTGGCTGCGAAGGCCAGCCAGAAGAAGTAGAGTGTTGCGGATCCCCCTATGAGGGGCGACACCACTAAGGCGCTTAGTGTGGCTCCTATTACTACAGTTCCGAGTGGCTCCGTTAACGCGGCGTAGTCCGTCTTCTTGACGTATCTGTAGACGAGCCCGACGATCAGTCCGCCGAATATGCTGCCAGGGTACGCGTAGATGGTGCCGACTCCGAGGCCAACTCGGATGGTTGCGGTCATGATCGCCATAACGACGGCGTACCATGGACCGAGAAACACACCGGCTATTGCGTTTATCATGTGCTGTGATGGGGCCACCTTCGTCATCCCTATTGGGATACTTAGCGATCCCAGGACAACGCTTAGCGCCGTAAGAACCGCGGCGAGTGCCAGCTTCCGAGTGGCGGTTTGTTTTGGCCCCGCATTTGCGGTTGGCTCTTTCACTAGGGTGATCAAAACGTTGAGAAGCTGCGACTTCCTGCCGATTAGGTTCGATCTGTTTCCCATTCTTCTTTCCTCCGCCGGTATTATCCGGATCAGGTTCTAAGGGTCGACGTTTGCCGTCCTCTCAGCCGGGATGATTCCCAGCTCCCCTTCCACTCTGAACCCCGCGTGGCATTAGATAAGAATTACTGAGGAGTGAATTGGGGGGCTTGGTTAATTAGCCCGCTTTGAATAGCGTCTTGCGATCTCAACGGCTTTCTGAGCCACTTCGATGGGGTTTGTACCGAAGAGGAAGATCATTGGCTCCTTACCGATGCCTCCGAGATCGTAGATCACGGTCGGTGGTTCTTTCATGGTTGAGTGTGCTTTCCTGATTCCCCAGGGTATTGTCTCTCCCTCGGTAGATCTCACGTCTGGCGGCTCGTCTCTCCTGTCGAAGTGGGAGACGACGAGTCCAAGCTCTTCACAGATCTTGATGGCTTCAGTGTCGTACTTGAGGCTCAGCGAGGATCGTAGGGTGGGCTCGAGGTGCATCATGGTGAGTGTTGCCCGGGCCACGTGTGATGACCCGCCGAACTCGGGTGGTCTGGAGGATCGCGGGTACCCGCCTATCGGGTGTATCCTGCCCGGTATCCCCACGACGTCGTTGACGGTGTCTGCCTCGGGTTTGCCGTATGTGATGTTCATGCCGATTTCTGGTATCAGTGAGGCGAGTTCCCTGCATCTGTCTATTAGACTGACTGCCTGCCTCACACCATCTATTATCTCCGCGTCTTCGCGGGATCTCTGCTTGAAATTCGAGAGGTCGTCGATGCAGACGGCGCAATTGATTGGCAGCTCCTCGTAGCCGTCATGGTGGATGGCGCAGATCGGTCCGTAGGTCCTCAGCTCTATGCATAACCCACAGACTCTTCTGATGGCGTCTGTTTCACTCAGCCTGCCGCTCATCCAGTCCTCTGACAGGTTCTTGGCGAGCGCCTCTATCTTGGTGACTCCCCTGAGCTCTTCTCTGGTCCGTGGTTGGCTGTGTAGGTAGCTGGAGACCGCGGGCTGGGTTACGCCGACGATCTTTGCGGCCTGCAGCTGACTGACCCCGCGGTTAACGACCAGTTCCTCAACGAGGGCTTTTCTCATGAGCGGAAGCAGCTGCTCCGTGACGATCTCACAGGGTAGCTTCAACCTCACCTCGTCGTGTGGGGACCTCCTAGATTTCTCCGGCCCTTCCATGGCGTTCAATAAACGATTCTATAAGCTGCTTATAGCGGTTCGTCTTTATCTTACGAGTTCCTCGACTTCGTCCCACCATTTTTTCCGGGTTCCAACGAGTTTCCTCTTCTCCCAGTTCCTCGACTTCGGTTCGGAGTCGATTCTGGAGATTATTTTCTCGACCTTGTCTCTTAGCTCTACGAGCATGTTTGTTTCGGTTGTGGGGTCTCTCTCGAGTCTGGCTAGATTCGATTTCGCGTCGAACCAGAAGCCCCAGTCGTCGGATAGGACGGATGCTATCCTTGAGACGTCTATTGATTCAGGTGCGTCAACGTCAGAGAGGGGGTGTTCGAGGATTAGCACTCGGAGATCTCTCACGTCCTTCTCCTCCGGGTTGTGTATCTGTAGTTTGGATAGCATTAGGTCGGCGATGGTTAAGGTCGGGTAGTCTAGCTCGATCCTCGCCGGTGCTCTTTCCGGTCGGAGGTTAATAGTGTGGTTGAAGCGGAGGTTTTCGAAGAAGAGATCCACGGTGTATTTGTTCTCCGGGTGGTGGAAGAGGAAGCGTTCCTCACCGAAGTACGCCATAACGTATCGGTCGGCGATGTAGCCTGCTTCGGTGAATAGGTTGTTCACCTCGACCCTGTTTGACCTGTAGGTCACCATGTCGACGTCCTTCAATCCGTTTGTTTCTAGCTCTGGAACACCGAGTCGATCGGTGTGGTTGTGATATTCTACCGCCGCGCCACCGGTGAGCCTCAAGGGGATCCCCCTCCTCTTCGCCTCCTCGACTAGCCTGAGGGCGTCGTTGAGGATTGCTTTGGTGTCGGTGCTCGGCATTTGACTCAACCTACACTGGGGGTATCTCTCTGAACGCGAGGTCGATGTCGACTCCCTGTCGGGCTCTGATGTATCTTATTATCCAGTAGATCACGAAGCCCACGAATATCATGCCGAAGTTGAGGAAGAGGGCGTAGGGTGTCGAGATGCCGAACTGTGGGTAGGCGATGAATATGTACGCGATGGCGACCACGAAGGCCGCCTCCATGACTCCGAATATCGTTATCAGTGGGATCCCGAGTACCTCGCGTTTTATTGGTGATGCCTCGTAGATGTCCCTCCTCCTGTAGGGTAGGAGGGCGGCCGTGATCCCTGGGAGGAACATGCAGCTGAAGGCTGGGCCGATTATCGTGGAGAATAGGAAGGTCCAGAAGGCGTCTGGGAAGATTGCCACGATCACCAGGAAGGCTTCGCTGATTAGGAATATTACCAGGTTCGTGTAGGTCGGCGTGTGGAACCTCGGGCTGACCTCTGATAGCTTCGCGGGCATCAGTCTATCCATCGACCAGGCGAAGATGTTGCGGCTGATCTGGAGGTAGATGACGACGGTGTAGATGAGGGTGCCCGCGAGGGCCATTCCGAGGACGGCGAGGGCCGCTAGCACCGGGTTCTGTGTGACGAGGCCGAAGAAGGCGGTTATCATCTCCAGTGCGTTGCTCCAGGGTAGCCCCTGCGGGTTGTATGTTGCGAGGTAGCTGACTGAGGCCAGGAAGTTGTATCCGATCGTCCTGAATGCGTAGTAGAAGAGTAGGGCGAGGAAGAGCAGGTTGAATAGCCCGGCGCCGGCCATGGATACGAGGTTCCGTTTGACGGAGCCGGCCTCCTTCACCTCGCCGGCGATGTATGCGGAGTAGAAGGTCCACCAGACCGCGTTTGTGGCGAGGGCGAGCAGGGGCCAGTCGAATGTGAGGGGGGGCGTGGTGTATCCTCCCTGGTTGGCCGCGTCTATGATCGATTGGTACGGATTCGCGGTTGACCCGTACTGTCCTCCGTAGTTGTGCATGAATGTGTTGAATATGCCTACGAATCCCTGGTTGCCTACCAGGGCCAGCGAGACAAGGGCGATGGCGATGCCGGCGATCATGATGAGCCATATCGCGTTGTTCACGATCAGCATCCTCTTTGTGCCACTCAGGGCGAGCAGCGTGAAGACCACGTTTAGGGCTGAGCCGACGAGGAAGGCGACCAGCGGGGTCATCAGTGCTAGGCCGACGTTGATGATGGACTGGTTCCCCAGGAGGTACCCGATTACGTGTAGGCCGGGGCCTAGGCCGTAGAAGCTGATGAGGTAGAAGTTGAAGGCGAGGAAGAACATCTGCCAGAAGACGAGGCTGAAGTTGAAGCCGAATCCGAGGGATGGGTGGAGTACTCGGCTGTTGAAGACGTAGTCTCCCCCTGATCTTGGGAACGTGGAGACGAGCATGGCGTACACTATCGCGATTGAGAAGGCTAGGAGCACGAGTGGGAGAGCCGAGAGGATGTCTCCGCCGCTTGTGAATGTGACGGCGAAGGCGTAGTTCCCGATTACACCGGCGAAGGAGCTCGCGGATGAGTTGTAGATGAATGTGTCTAGAAGGGATGCCTGACGGATGAGTCCTGAGGTCTTCCTCGAGAAGGCGCTGGACATTGTCTTATTGAGTCAACCACGGTGGTTATAAGTAATTATATAAGTGACTTATAACGCGTTGAGGTTGTGGCTAGGACCCGACTCTTCTTCGCAACGGACATCCACGGCTCGGAGGCTTGCTTCCTGAAGTTCCTTAACGCCTCGAGGGTCTACAAAGCCGATGTAATGGTTTTAGCGGGTGACCTCAGCGGGAAGCTCCTGATACCGATCGTTGAGCGTGTGGACGGCTCATACGAGTCGACCTTCATGGGGGTACGCGGGATCGTCTCCGGTGAGAAGCTGGCTGAACTTGAGGAGCGTATCCGGAAAGTGGGCTCATATCCCCACCCTATGAGCAAACCCGAGTATGATGAGCTTCTCAGCCGACCCGAGAGGGCTAACGCGATCTTCGAGGGCCTGATTAGGGATAGGATTGTGCGGTGGGTCGCCCTGGCGGAGGAGAGGTTGAGGGGGGCCTCGGCTGAGTACTATGTCTCCGGGGGCAACGACGATTATCCGTGGGTGGATGAACTGCTGCGGAAGTCCCGAACCTTCATCGACGGGGAGGGGAGCGTGATCCGGATCAGGGGAGGACACGAGATGATCACGTGTGGGTGGTCGAACCCCACCCCATGGGGGACGCCGAGGGAGACGAGTGAGGATGATCTACTAGCGAGGATATCCGGCCTCGCCTCCGGGGTTGAGTCGATGGATGGGTGCATCTTCAACCTCCATGCGCCACCCCGGGATTCGGATCTGGACATGTGCCAGAGGTTGAATGAGGAGTTGAAGCCCATCTTCGTGGGGGGTCAACCCGATTTATTCAGCGCCGGCAGTTTAGCCGTTCGTGGTTGTATAGAGCGATTCAAGCCGATGATGGGGCTTCATGGTCACATCCACGAGTCAAGGGGTATGACCTCGATTGGGCGAACCGTGTGCGTTAATCCAGGGAGCGAGTACGCGGAGACGATTCTAAGGGGCGTAATTCTTGATCTCGAGTCTAGCCGAGTGAGGAGTCACGTTTTCACCTCTGGATGAGGCCAGATTTGCTATCTTGTAGTCAGCTCCGACTATCTTCTTCACCACAACCCACATTATATGGCGTATAGCCAAAGATTCACAACGCTCTTTGAACCACCATGTCAAACGTAGAGGTAGCAGCGCGCGCTCCCCTGAAAGCTGTCGATAGATTGTCTTTGAGGATCCCGGTCTGCATGACTTGGAGGTCCACTCCGTTCAGCCCCTTGGTATGGCTGCCGAGATCAGGCTCAAGCGGGGAAGATGCCGCTTCTCCATGACCTGCCTATCCCGGGGATTCGGACGCTGCAGACGCTACTTTTGGAACCTATTCCAGCGATTCGGACTAGACCAAACTTGTTATTTACATGAATTTTTTTCACCGTGTTTGTTAACACGATCAGCTCTTCTCTATACTGAAACGTCGTGTACACGACGGGGCCTGAATTCCTAGTACGCCATTATGGGAATCGCACGCGCACGCTGGAAGCGCATTTCAAGCACCTTTGTACTACAAACTACGAGGGAATCACCGAGGATTTCAACTTAGTTGTAGTTTAATGTGGAAACATGGAAACAATGGAAACAGGGCAGAAAACAGCCTTATTTCGTGAAAGGACGAGAACAAGGGGAAACAAGGTAGAGAACAGGGGGAAACATGAGAAGATAAGTTGAGAACATGTATCTCACTTGAATAAATCTTGGAGGTCGCCTTCGAGCTTGAGGAGGTCGGTCTGCATGGCATTCATCAGGCTGGAGGCTGAAATCCTTGCACCCCTCATGCGGGCCTGTAGTACCTGGTTGGCGTACCGCTCAAGTATCCTTGTCCTCAGCCAGTACTTGAAGTTCGGCAGGTTCATGGCGTAGGCCGCTGAGAGTTCTTTGTCCTTCTGTACTATCTTGGTTTTAAGTTCAGCGTTCTCGGCGAGTGTGCTGTGCTTCTTCTCGTACCACTGCATCACCTCATCTGCGATGAGCTCTGGGGTACTTCCATGACTCATCTCGTAGTCTATAACATCTAGATGCCTTTTCGCTATGGCGGCGCCGACATTGAAGGCGATGGCGGCTATCTTCTCGGCCTCGTTTGAGAGTGCTATAGACTCTACAGAGCTGACCTCTTTGAAAGCCGCTGACCTTCTTTCACGCGTTTCTTCTGGCTGGTCGGCGGAAAGGTAATCCTTCTTCTCCTTTGAGATCCATCCTAGACTCTTACTAACGCCGTATTTCTTTTTTATCCCAGCCTACTCGGCGGGCACATTCTCCCTCAGCCTCTCCTCCACCAGTTTGAATAGGGTTCTGGGCCTAAGGGCCTCCAGTTCCCAACATCGGTCGCCATAAATTGCTACGTAATCCCTTGCCCTGGAGTCCCTCATGTTCACCGGTAGGGACGGCGGCCTGAACCTCTTCACCTGATCAATTGTTAGTGCAATTCTCTTAATCTCGATGCCCATCTCCTTCTCCGCGACCTTCTCGATCAGGAGGCCACTCGGGTCGAAGTCGCCGATGTAAAGGATCCTCTTTACCCCCCTCTCAGCCGCCCTCAGCAGGGCCTTCCTGTACATTGAAAGCGATGCGAATCCCTTCAGAACTTGAATCGAGAGCCTGTACTTTGCGGCGAGGTCGTTCAGGAAGTTGCGAACACTGTCTTTTTCGACCCACAGCTCGATCTCGGGGTAGGGCCTCGATGCGCGTATGAAGTGCCTGGTCGGATCTACAAATTTAGCGTGCAAGCCCCTGTTCATTCTCCGCATCTTAGTGAGGTGGTAGTCGAGAACCTTATAGAACTTCCTCGAGGGGTTGTATCCGTATCTGCTTATTATTATGTAGTATAGTTGCCTGACGGTGAGCCTCGTGTAGTGCTTCGCGGCCTCGAGGATCCGCCATTCTAAAAGAATTGAGGCTCTGCCCTTCGTTTTTGGAGCCTTAAAATTTATAGGTGGCTGCTCAGGTTCACTTTCATTAATCGTCATGTTGGCTACGGAGTTCCCACTGTTTTTGATACAATTGAACTAAATATTGCTTGTGTTTAAATCACATTTAAACCTCATTGAGGTTCATCGTCTCGTGAATCTTTTTCAGACATAATCATCCACGTTTATATTCAACCTCTTTTCCAGATTCAATTTTTAACATATTTATCATCTCTTCAGCATTTGGGTAAGAGTAAGTTTTGGGCAGTAGGGCTTCCGCGGCTTTATCAAGTTGTAGCGCTGAGAAGCGTCTGAGGAAAATATCGGGTAGGGAGGCACGTTTCAAGAGATACACGAACCACGTCATATCGAAGGATGTAGTGGGCGTTGCTAAAGGCACGAAGAGGACGCTAATCCTTGAGAATCTAAAGGGCATACGCCTTCGGACAGCTGTTAGGCATAAGCAACGTGAGAGGATGGGTAAATGGGCGTTCTGCCAGCTACGAGCCTTCGTGGAATACAAAGCGAAGCTGAATGGCGTCGCGCGCTAGCCTGTTTAGAAATTAAATAGAACCAAGCATACTCTCCATTGAGTATAGGTTGAACGTTAAGCGCGTGCTTGATTCACTCAACCTAGACCAGATCCAAACCGATCTAGAAACCCACTACCATCAAACAGGACCAGGCAGACACCCGCATATCCCTCTCTCCATGCTAAAAGCACAGCTAGCCAAACACCTCCTGAATATAATCAGCGACAGAAGACTAGCCCTACGCCTCAAACACGACAGAAAAGTAGCCAGAGCATGCGGCTTCCGAAGAAGAACACCCAGCCACGGCCTCTTCACCCACTTCAGACACCGACTCGGCGAAGAGACGTACGTCAAGATCTTCAACGGGCTCTTACGGCTACCGCTGGCGTGTGGAGGGGAACCTCTCCGCCGTCAAAAGACTCGCGGGAGAGTACGTTACGGCCACGGAGAAGAACAACATGTACAAGGAAGTGGCCATGAAGTTCCTGTTCTACAACTCGATCATAAAATACGACATCACTGGCGAACCACCTTGGACGGCAAAAACATGTTTCGTGACCTAAAGAAGAGAGAAAAGAAAAAATTGGAAGCGTGTTAAAGAATTATGCAACACAGCATGTGATGGTATTGGCGATTAAGGTAACCGCAGTCTGTGCCAGCGCTCTGCCGTTCAGCGTTGCGCCGGTGTTCATCGCAATCATTGTTTGGGCCAATATATTTCCATTGAAGACAGACGTCGTTCCGAGACTCACTACGTCAGCGACCGCCCAGAAGATGTTCTTGGCCTGTGCGCCGCCGCTCAGAATAACGCTCGTAGCGGAGCTGATATCGAGAGTTCCCGCTATCTGGAATATCCAGACAGCATTTGCGCCGCCCGAGAGAGTGAGGTCAGTGGGTATTGTAACCCCAGAACTCCATTTGTAGAGTCCAGGAGCGAGTGTCAGCCCGCCAATATTTCCGGCGTTCAGTTCAGTAGCAGTGGGTGATGTCCGTCCAGCGGCGTCAGTGTACGCGGCTTCCATGTCGAGTACAGCCGTGGTCATTTTAGCTGGAGTAGGAACTGCATAGTCGGCTGCATAGA
>JAUYEB010000245.1 GCA_030691555.1 Candidatus Bathyarchaeota archaeon | reverse complement strand
AAATGGCGACTAGACCAAACACCGTTGGGGCTGATGGCGATCAAACGCGCCCATCCGGGATGGTTAAAGTGAAGGGATTCCAACCACTAACACATGCCAGAATGCGGCATCTGCGGGGAGAACGCCGAGAAGCTGTACCTCTGCGGGAACTGCGGCGTGAAGTTCTGCGAAAACGACGGCTCACCCGAGGAGAAGCTGTGCATCAACTGCTCGGAGAAGGTCAAGGAAAACCGTGAGGCCGAGCACGAGGAGGAACGCGAGAAGGAACACGAAGGGGAAGAGACGGAGAGAGAAGAGGAAGAGCGTCAAGAAGACGAGGAAGAAGACAAAGACGAAAACCTGGACGATTACAGGTAGTTAATCAGAGATCGCACCACGTGCCTCACAGGGTCGGCGGGGCCTGAAGCCCGTCGTCGAGCCCACGGGTCGCAGGCGAGTACGAGGAGCCACACCCCGGGGCCCGTACCCACAGCCACGTGGCCTGGATACTGGTTTCCGAGAAGGCTGGTTAGAGGGGTGGTGCGGTCGCCGGGATTCGGACCCGGGTTTCCTGCGTGGCAGGCAGGTATCCTACCAGGCTAGACTACAACCGCGCGCATCCAGAATTGTTGGGGGCTGGTATTAATCTCTTACCCCGCGGCTCGCTCGACGAGCAGGGGGAGCAGCAGCAGGGCCGTCATGCCCACCAGCTTCATGTAGATGATGAGGCTCGGCCCCGCCACGTCCTTCATGGGGTCCCCGACGGTGTCGCCGACGACCGCCGCCTTGTGCGCCTCGGTCCCCTTCCTCCAGAACTCCCTCTCAATCAGCTTCTTAGCGTTGTCCCACGCCGCCCCGACGTTGTTGAAGAAGACGGCGAGGCAGACGCTCGTGAGGGTCACGCCTATCAGCAGGGCGACGAGGGTCTCGGCGCCGAAGAGCAGGCCGGTGACGACGGGGGGTATGACGGCGAGCAGCCCGGGCCACACCATCTCCCTGAGGGCGTTGTTCGTGCTGATGTTTATGCACCTCTCGTAGTCCGGCTCCGCCTTCCCCTCCATGATCGCGGGGGTCATCTGACACTGCTCCCTGATCTCGTCCACCATCTTCCCCGCGGTCTTCGCCGTCGAGCCGATGGTTAGGCTCGCGACGAGGAAGCTGAGCGCGGCGCCCATGAACAGCGCCGCGAAGTTCCACGGCACCATGAGGTTCAGCGCCTTGACCCCCGCGACCTGGAAGAAGGTTATGAAGACCGCGAAGGCCGTCAGGGTGCCCGTGGTCATGCTCAGCGCCTTCGTGTACGCCTTCATGCTGTTGCCGACCGCGTCTAGCAGCGCGAGGTTCTCCCCCGCCCCCGACTCCCCGGTCATCTCGGAGACGCCGTCCGCGTTGTCCACTATCGGCCCGAAGGCGTCCGCCGACATGATGAAGCCTATCATGAGGTCGGTGCCGATGTTGGCGATGGCGATGGCGTAGAGGCTGGAGCCGGATATGATGTAGCTGAAGACGGCCGCGCCGATCACACCCGCGATGGGGATGATGGGGCTCTGGAGGCCGTAGCTGAGGCCCGTGATTATGTTTAGGGCGGCGCCCCTCTCGCTCGCCTTGGCTATCTTGGTGACCGGCCCGCCGTGGTAACCAGTGTAGTGCTGGGCGGTGAACATGCTGATTATGACGGCGGCGAGGCCGCTGAGGGTGGCTATGAAGATCCTCGTATCGCCGATTAGGCTCTGGACCAGCAGGAAGGCGCCGATCGAGCTGAGGAGGGCGGTCACGATTAGCCCCGCCACGATGGACCTCTCCGGGTTCCACCTCAGTCCCTTAATGAGCGCGACCCCGACGAGGGAGGCTAGGTTTCCCACACACTGGAGGAGGAGCGGGAAGACGATCGCCCCGGGGCCGTACTGGGGGACGAAGGCGACGCCGAGTATCATACCCGTGATGACGTCGCCGCTGAAGCTCTGGAAGAGGTCCGCGCCCCTCCCCGCGCAGTCGCCGACGTTATCGCCGACGAGGTCCGCTATCACCGCGGGGTTCCGGGGGTCGTCCTCCGGGATGTTCAACTCCACCTTCCCGACGAGGTCGGCACCTATGTCGGCGGCCTTCGTGTAGATGCCCCCGCCGACCTGGGCGAAGAGGGCGGTCAGGCTCGCCCCGAAGCCGAAGCCGACGAGGTCGTTCGGGTCCCTTGAGACGGCGTAGATCGCCGTTAAGCCGATGAGACAAAGAGCGGGGACGGAGAGCCCCATGATGCCCCCGCCCAGGAAGGCCGTCTTAAAGGCCTCGAGGCCGGAGGACCTGGCCTCCCAGGCCACCCTCGGGTGGACCCTGACAACGAGCCGCATCACCGCGTATGCCGAGAAGATCGAGAACGCGGCGCCGACTACGAAGCTGACGGAGGCGCGCCAGCCGAGTACGAAGAACATGAGGGCCGCCAGAATCCCCAAGAATGGGATGAGGACCTTGAACTGGCTGTTCAAGTAGGCGCGGGTCCCCTTCTCGATGCGGCCGGATATCTCCACCAGCTTCGGGGAACCTACACTCTTGCTGAAGATGAAGCGGTATATGTAGAGCAGAAGAAGCCCCGTCAGGGCGACCGTGATGATAGGCACCGATAATGGGTCCAACGTATTGTCCTCAGCGGAGTATCCTGTCTATCTGTGGTGTGGGCCATCGCGAGAAGTCGGTCTCCTCGCGGTCTTGAGTCAGCCGGGCGGATCATCGCATATAAATGTGTTTATTAGTTTTGCCTTATTTTGCCTTAATGAAGGCAAAATTAGCTAAAATGATGGATTAGCCCTCGCGCTTCATGAGGATCATCTCGGCGGCGACCTCGGCCGCTATCCCGCAGACCTTGAGGCAGCCGGCGACGCCGTGGCCGCCCGAGTTGATGACGTCCGTCCTCTGCGCCGCGTCGGCGAGGTTCCAGCTCCTCCCGTAGATGGCCTGCTGGAGGTCCCTACACAGGGTCGATGTGAGGGGCTTCTTCAATCCGTACTCCTTCTCCACTCGGCGCATGAACTCGACGCTCAGGGCGTAGCCGTCGGCTATCGTCGACTGGAGCTGGGGGAGGTCCTCAAGCTTCTCCCTCCCCTCCTCGAGGCTGAGACCCATAAGGGCGCCGACTAGGGCCCCGCAGGACTCGCCCCGCCTCGCCATCCCCCCGGCGAAGGCCGTGGCCGCCTTGAGGCTCTGGACGTCGCCGACGCCGAGCCCCTCTTGGAGGGCCGCAAGAACCGCCTGGCTGCAGCCGCTCATGTTCTCGTTGGCGTGGGCCTTCGCCCTGATCGCCTTGACCTTCCTCGAATCTACCATAACCGGGAGAGCGGCCTCAGCCGATTTAAACCATGACACGAGTACT
>JAUYEB010000226.1 GCA_030691555.1 Candidatus Bathyarchaeota archaeon | reverse complement strand
GTCAAGGCATGACTGACGGATCAAAGGTAGAAACCGGATACTACTACACAAAGGAGCACGAGTGGGCCAAGCCCAGCGGAGACGTCGTAATAATCGGGATCAGCGACTACGCACAGGCCCAGCTCCACGAGATCGTGTACGTCGAGCCACCAAAGGTAGACGCCGAGGTGGCCCAGGGCCAGGCCGTCGGCGCCGTCGAGTCCGTGAAGGCGGTCTCAGACCTCTACAGCCCCGTGACCGGCAAGGTGGTCGAGGTCAATCAGGCGCTGCTCGACAGCCCGGAGAAGATCAACACCGACCCATACGGCGAGGGATGGATAGCCAAGATCAAGCCGAGCAACTGGGACGCCAACGCCGCGAAGCTTATGGACGCCGAAAAGTATAAACAGCACATAGAGACGCTCAAACACTAGCCACCCGTTTTCCGGGCAGGGGTTCCCGAGTGGCCAAAGGGGTCAGGTTCAGGACCTGATGGTTAGTCCTCCGTGGGTTCGAGCCCCACCCCCTGCACCAATTCTCCGAATTAATAGATAGAATGTTAAAACGAGGAGAGGTAGATATGGATCTATACTTTATGCTTGGAGAGCCTCTCGAACACCGACATCTTATGATTCTCGGGCGTGGGCTCCTCCTTCACCGGACTGGCCTCAACGGCCTGCTCGTGCGGCTTAGGGGTCGGCGCCTCGGAGGCTATCCTTGAGAGCCTCTCGAATACGGAGGTCTGATCGGAACTCGGAGCTACGGCGTTGGCCTCCATTGCAGCTGGAGAGGGTGACGCTTCGATAACCGCGTCACTGCCTCCGACCTCCTCAGCATCCGCTTGTCGAGCCTCACTGTTTGGGTAGGATAAGTTGGCCTCCCCAACGAGAGATGAGAATATCTTGTTGAAACCATCGTTCTTCTTCGGGGGACTCGCCCGGATGGGGTCTTTCCCCGTGTCTCCCATCATCCCTGAGAAGACTCGTTTGAACCCCTCACCGGGCTCGTAGCCCTTCTGAACTATTTTCTCGCTGGCAGGTTCTACTTCTCTTTTTTTATCTTCCTTAAAATTTTTATAATTATTCTTCACCTGATTCATAATCTCATCAGGCATGACTTTTCTCTCTTTAGACAATCCTGAGTAACGCCTCTTCCACAGAAAATCCATCTATATTGGATGATATAAATAAATTATGGATTGATAAACACCCATGAAACCCTTCACTAATCCATATCATCGTTATGTATCATTCATATCAGTTGATTCTCCATAATTTCTTTATTTATAATTCGTACATAATCGACTCAGGGAAAGTAAGTTGCTAGAATCTCAGTTGAAGTATGATCTGGATCAGGAAAGGATCGACGAGATCGCGAGGATGTCTAGACCTCAGGTCTCTGTCATAGGGCTCGGCGGGGCCGGATGTAACATCGTCTCCTGGATAAAGCAGAGGGGGATGACCGGCGGCCGCCTCCTAGCGTTGAACACCGACGCTAACCACCTCAGCATATGCAAAGCCGACAAGAGGATTCTCATCGGCGAGAAGACGACCCACGGTTTGGGCTGTGGTGGCTACGCAGAGAAGGGCGAACAGGCACTCCGCGAGAGCCTAGAGGTCATCAAGAAGGAGATCGCCGGCTCGAGCATCGTCTTCCTAGTCTCCGGCCTCGGCGGAGGAACCGGCACAGGCGCCTCATGCGCCCTAGCGGAGTCTCTCAAGGGGACCGGCCCACTCGTCGTGGGCGTAAACACGATTCCCTTCGCGATCGAGCGCGTCAGGATGGAGACCGCACGGAGCGCCATCGAGCGCCTCAAGAAGGCGTGTGACACGGTCGTCACGATCGACAACAACAAGCTCGTGAAGGTGGCAGGAGACCTGCCGTTCCAGGAGGCGCTCGGCGTGGCCAACGAGCTCGTCGGCGTCTTCGTCAAGGACATAACCGAGACCATCACGACGGCTAGCCTCATCAACCTGGACTTCATGGACCTCAGGGCCATCATGGAGAAGAAGGGCATCGCCGCGATAGGCGCAGGCTGGGGCCAGGGCGAGGAGAAGGTCGAGAAGGCCGTCAAGGTAGCCCTCGACGGGCAGCTCCTCGACATAAACGACGTGACCAAGGCCTATGGTGTCCTCATCCACGTATCCGGTGGTGAGGACCTGACCCTGGACGAGGTCTACCGCTCAGGTGAGATGGTGACGAAGTCTATCTCGCCGAAGGCGAAGATAATCTGGGGCGCAAAAGTAGTCCCAGAGATGCAGGGGAGCGCCCACGTCTTCGTCTGCCTGACGGGCGTAGAGAGTGCCTTCCTGAACCAGACCCAGAAGCCGAAACGCTTCAAGCTTTTCTAATCTTTTTCTAATTTTTTTTAAGCTTTTTTTCTAAATAGCGTTCAGCAGTTATACAGTCGTATTATAGTCGGTATGAAGACACACCCGTTCGCGTACATGTATCCCCGGGTATCATGTAGGGGCAATCTCCGCAGATACTGATAGCTGAGTTCGTACCAACACCAACACCCAACGTCGAGGAGCAGGCTCTCAACCCGCACTGGCCTCCCTCGCTATGAGCTTCTCGAGGAGCTGGCGCGTCTCCTGGTTTAGGGCTCGTAGGGACTCGATCTGTCGCCTGTTGTCCACCGTGGCGGTGAGGGTGAGTAGGTCGAGGGCGGAGAGGACGTCGCTGTAGATCATGGCGCCCTGCTCGCTCGACCAGGCGTCCCAGAGGCCGTCGAAGGCCGTCTTCATCTCCTCGTCCTTTAGGGCGCTCCTGTAGCGATCCCTTAGCTGCCTCATCTGCTCCTGCAGCCTCATGCGCGTCGATAGTTTCGTTACCCTGCCCAATCCAAGTTCGCCTTCCTCTAGGTCTATCCTCCTCCCGATCCTCGCCTTTTCGTGGTGGTTTAGTAGATATGCCGTTGCTCCGCCCCCCTTCATGGCGCGCAGGTAGACGGAGACCTTGGCGAGGTGGGTGATGTGTGTTCCCCCCTCCGGCGCGGGGACGGGCCTCCCGTAGGGGGATGGTGAGGCCGACGCTACGACGGGGACCCCCGCCTCGGCGCAGAGCCTGATGAGGCGGGAGACCATGTCCCCGAGGTTCTCGCGGGTCGCCCTGCTGACGAGCGGGGGGCCCGCGAAGAGTTTGGCCATCTGCTGGACGGCGACGACACCGACGCCCGGGTTCTCGGCTAGTATTCCCTCCATGTGGTCGACTGCCTCGATCTGCTGCCTCTCGGTGAAGGCGCAGACTAGGTGGATTCGGTCGAAGGCGTCGCGTGGCTCGAGTCCAGCGCGCTCCACGAGGTTGAGCAGCAGCTCCATGTCGAGGGTTGTGCGTGAGCGGCGGTAGTTGCCGCAGAGCAGGTGGATGGCCCTCGCCTCGGGCTCCTTGACCGCCTCGACGAGGAGGTGGTGGAGGAGCCTGTCGGGTAGGCCGCCCTTCTCGGAGCCGTAGAAGAGGTGGAGGAGTCCCGGCTCCAGCCCGCCCACCATCTCATCAAGCTTGGGTAAGCCCGTTTGGAGTGGCCTAGCTGCTGCCCTGGCGCCCAGCATCTCGGGCGCCGGCTGGAAGGAGGTCGATGGGGTCCCGTGGGTGAGGTGGGGGTGCATGCCTATCCGACCCAGCCCGGTGCTTGGTGCGCTTTTAAGGTGGACGCAGCCCGCTCCGGGTGGGAGTCGACTGAAACTGTCTATCCGAGGTGAAACTTCGGGGAACCCCTTTTATGCCTTGGTTTCCCTAATCGTTTGAGCTCAATGGGCGGAATTCTTGCCGTCGTCTCCCACCCCGACGATGAAACTTTCGGCTGCGGCGGGACGCTCGCGCTGCACGCCGAGGAGTCGAGGGTTCTCTGCCTGACGTGTAACCCGAGGAGTCGTAAGGGGGAGTTGGAGAGGGCGTGCGGTGCCCTGGGGCTGCGAGAGCCCATCGTTTTTGAGGCGGACAACGTCGACGCCTCGAGGGAGCTCGTTAAACGGGTGGCCGACGTAGTCGTGGCGGAGAGGCCGAGGATAGTCATCACTCATCTTCCCTTCGACTACCACGCCGACCACAGGGCTGCCTACGACGTTGTGAAGGAGGCGATCGAGTGGGCCGCTCACACGACCACGTATAAGAAGCCGTGCCTCGTCGAGCGCCTCCTGCTCATGGAGATAAACACGCTCCTCCCGAGCCCCCACGTTTTGGTCGATGTCTCGGAGACGATGAGCAAGAAGAGGGCGGCGATCGCCGCTCACGAGTCCCAACTCGCCAAGCTCCAGTGGGGCTACTACCAGAGGTTCAGCGACGAGAAGGCCGGGTTGAGGGGCGCACAGGGGAACTGCCGGTACGCCGAGGCCTTCTCCGAGGAGTCCCTGGCGAGGAATGGGCCATTCTACGAGACGAAGGCGACGAGGAACTTGCTGAGGTAGATGGTTTGAGCGATAAACCAGCAGTACACACGCTTTACCAGAAGTTCGTCGAGAAGGAGCCGGGCGGCGAGCATGCCCCCCGCCTCTGGGGGAGGATCCCCCAGAACATGGCCGAGTGCCATGGGTACTTTGAGCAGATAAAGGCGAAGTACGGTGCACCCCCGGCGGAGCTCGAGGGGGTGAAGAAGGCCGTCAAGAACCAGATGCGGAGGCTGGGGATACTCACCTCGCGCGTCGCCACGGCGATCGACTCGCTCGAGAATGGCGCCGTTGAGACGGGGCAGCAGCCCAACTGCCTCGGTGGGCCCAGCTTCATCTTCAACAAGATGACGTACGTCTCCGTCCTCGCTGGTCTGGGAGGCGGGTATGCTCCGCTCTACTACGTCGGGGACTACGACAGCGTCCAGGCTGAACTGCTGAACATCCGCGTCCCAAGCCCCTCGGCACGGGGTATGCTGATCACGTACCCTGCTCCACCCGAGTACGAGGGCGCACCAATACGCCGACTGCCAAACCCGGACGAGGAGTGGCTCAGGAAGACCCTAGAAAAGCTGGAGAGCAACTACCGCGGCCTCCTCAAGGGAATCGAGCCCGTAAAGCAGGAGAGGATACTCCAAAACCTCTCCCACGTCTCCACGATCATCAGAGGCGCCTACTACTCCACGGAGAACGTCGCCGATTTCTCCACCAAGATACTCGGAACCATCGTGAACCTCGAGTCGGACATGGGGATGCCCATGCTGACGGCGACGGACCCCGAGATCAGGGGCTTCTTCAAGCACGGGTATGAGACCCTCCTCTCCGAGCCAAACCGGAGCAGCTTCGTGCGGGCCTCGAACGAAGCCGTCGATCTCATAGAGGAGCTTGGCTATAGGGCGCAGATTGGGAGAAGGCCTAGAGACTATGTGCCCTTCTTTCTCGAGTGCCAGACGCCTAGTTGCCACGGCAGCAGGGTCGAACTGAAGTACAGGGCGGGATCGGGGTCGACGGCCAGCGTCGAGGGGAAGTGCCCAAGGTGCGAGCAGGCGTACAGCTACTCCTTCTCAGCGGAGAAACCAGACATCGATGAAATAGCGAATATCATAACTCCCAGAGTTGACTCCCGCCAGGTGGTCGTGGACTCGGTCATCCCAGTCGTCGCCCACGTTGGCGGCCCCGGCGAGACGAGCTACTACGCCGAGGTGATCCCCGGCGTCTCACAGCTAGGCATACCCTTCCCCGCGTACACCCGCTACGCCAGGGTATTCTATAACACCCCGTGGAACGAGGTGGCGGGGAGAGGCCTTGAGGCGCGTGGATACACGACCTTATCACGTAGGGAGCTCTTCGACGCCCTCGCGGGGTGGGTGGAGACCAAAAAGGCCGACGACGTCGAGGGGATCGCCGAGGCACATAGCCGCATCAAGAAAACGATCGATGAGACATACGCGGCGCTGAGCGGGGCTAAGGTTAACGCCGAGTCGGAGATCGGCTCCATCAAGCGCAGGTTGGGAGATCCGGCGACGAGAGCCACACTGATGCAGGAGATGAGGGCGAAGCAGGCGCTCGTCCAGGAGCTGGACTGTTACCTCTCCTATGCCTTCGGCCACTTCGCACCCGAGAAGTACGGGCAGGAGGTCAACTGGGCCTGGATCGACCTCGCACTCGCCTCGGGTGTGGGGGAGAACGTCGAGATATACAAGAGGCTATACGGTGGCTGGACGCCCAACTCCACCGTCTTCTACGTCAACCTCTAGACCTGGAGACTGACTCGAAGGTCTCGATGTACTGGCTGACGACCCTCTCCGCCGTGTATCTCTCCAGAACGGTCTTACGTGCCCTCTCGCCGAGCCTCTTCCGGAGCTTCTGGTCCCTGTAGAGGCGGAGGATCGCCTGGGCGAGCTCCTCCGGGTGCTTCGGAGGCACGAGTAGCCCGTTTTTGCCCTCTTCGACTATTTCGAGCACGCCGCCGACACTCGTCGCGATCATGGGGAGCCCGGTGCTCATCCCCTCGAGGAGGGTCAGTGGGGCGCTCTCGGTCTCGGAGCACAGGACGCCTATGTCGCTGCAGCGCATGAGATTGGGTATGTCGCTCCTGAACCCCGTCAGGGTCACGCTCCTGTGTAGCCCGAGGCCGTCTATTAGCTTCTCTACGCCGTGTCTGTCGGGGCCGTCGCCCACGAGCGTCAGCCGGGCTTTTGGCTCCGCCTTGGTCACGATGGCCATGGCGTAGACGAGGTCGGAGACCCGCTTCACGGGGCGGAAGTTGCTCACGTGGATGATGCCACCGCATTCGCCGCAGTCGGCCTCGGTCGCCTCGCTGGGCGCCGGTGCGAATACCTGGGTGTCGACGAAGTTGGGTATCACCTTCACCTCGCGCTCTATACCCAGCCTCTCGTATGCCTCCCTCTGCATGAATTTAGAGACCGCCGTGACGGCGTCGGCCTTCTCGACGCTGTGGTTGTTTACGATCTGGTAGCTCGGGTCGCTCCCCAGTATGGTGACGTCGCTTCCGTGGAGGGTCACGACGTAGGGGACGCCCGTTATCTCCCTAGCGAGATAGGCGGCCGTCGCGTGCGGGATGGCGTAATGGACGTTGAGGACGTCCAGCTTCTCCTGCTTCGACACACGCGCCATCTCGGAGCCGAGGGCCACCGTGTAGGGCGGATACTTGAACAGGGGGTACTCGAGGACGTTGACGAGGTGGATGTGGACGTTCTCCTGGTCTATCCCCTGGACGGCGAACGGGCGCTCGTAAGTGATGAAATGGACCTCGTGGCCCCGCTTGGCGAACTCGACGCCGAGGCGCGTGGCGAGTATGCCACTCCCGCCGACTCCCGGGTAACAGGTTATGCCAATCCTCGTGTATGGTGCCCCCTGACAGATAGGGTGTCTAGAAGGGTGAATAAAAAGAGGTGGGCGCCTACTTCGTGCCCTTCATCCTCTTCTCGACGCCGAGGATGGCGGCGATCTGCCCCTCGTGGTGGACTATCTCAGCCACCATAATCATGATGTAGGCCTCGCGGGGCTTCTTGCCCGCCCAGGCCTCCACCGGCTCGGCGAGCCTCTCGTTCGTCAGCTTGTTTAAGCCGGCGTTGAGCTTCCTGTGACCCCTCTCGATGTCGGCCATGATCCTCTCCATCTTGTACTTCGGGTTGCCGACGTAGTCCTTTGGCCATTCCTTAGGCTGCTCCTCGCCGAGGAACTTGGGGAGGGAGACGTTCAGTTCCTCGCTCAGATGGGTGAGTATCCACCTGATGGTGTTGGCCTGCGTGCAGCTCTTCCAGTCGAGCTGCTCGGGCTTCATGTTCTTGGTTGCGCTTCCTAGCCTGTCGAATCCGATCTGTGCGAAGTCCTTTATCATCTTCGTCTTTACGGTCATCCAACCACCTAGAATTCCGGCTTTATCTCTGGTTTAATGTGTATATAACACTGTTGCGAAAAAAGGGGTATTTGATGCCTTTTCAGCAGTTGTCGAGGAAGTTCGAGTCCTTCGCCTTGAAGCGCTTGACGGTCCCCCGGATGTAGGCTATCTGCCCCTTATGGTGCACTATCTCGCCGATGTAGGCGAAGAGGCCTACCTTGCGCTTCCTCGTACCTCCCCAGAGGGAGATGTCCTGCTCGAGCTCCGCGTCAGTAAGCTTACCGATGCCGTCCAGGACGGCCCTCTTGCCCGCGGCCAGGTCCGCCATGTATTTGTCTAGGCTATAGTGCTGTTCCTTGTAGTCGTCGGGCCAGCCGATCGGCTTGTAGTTGGGGTCGCCCTTGATTATCCGCGGCAGCGCCGTGTTGGTTATCCTGCACAGGTGGTTCACGACCCACTCTACGGTGTTCGACTCGCCGGTGGGCTTGTAGTTCGCCTCCTTCTCATCTAGCCCCTTGAGGGTCTCCTCGAGGGCGTTGAGGTGGTACTCGGCGAACTCCTTCATGATCTGGGCCTTAGCTGACATGACAATTCACCGTGAAGAGTGTCTTGACAGCCGGTTATATGGCTTCGCCACCCTGAGGCGCTAGGGTCCTTCATCGATGAAGAGGCGTAGACCCGATTGGGCTACGGTGGATTGCGTGGCACCCACCTCGATCCTCCTCCCCACCAGCCTATGCAAGCTCACCGAGAAAATGAGCCTGTTCTTCTCCACGAATAGGACTGGACCCTTCACCCCGAGTATTCTCCCCGAAATCTCGACGCCGTCGCGGACCCTAAGTTCAACAGGCCTCGTGCTGATGACGGGGAGGTTGTAGATGGGAAGGAGGACTCTAGTTTCTTCGTGGAAGTGGTTGGCTTTTGGGAAGGCCTCGTGTATCTTTTCCTCGTATTCGTCTAGTAGCCTGAGCCCATCCAAAGGGTCCCGACTCGGCTTCAGATCCATCTTCTCCTCCGGCCTCAGGCGCCTCAAAGCGCCTAGTTCACCCTGTATCCGATTCTCGAAGCGTCGAACATCCATGCCGTTACCGATGAGGACCCTGCGCGCCGCGTCCGCGCCTTGCTCCACCCAGCGCCTCTCGACCCGGCCCCCGTGTGAGACGCCGGCCTTCAACCTGCCTCCACCGAAGCTGGCGATGTAGACGTAGGCCATGTCCCTCTCGCACGCTAGTTTGAGTTCGGGTCGAGCGAGGCATCGACTCCCGTCGCAGCGGGCACACGGCGCCGAAATATCGCGTTGTTGGCACTCCCTGCACTGGGTGCCAGAGTCGACAATCGACGCGCTTGGGCATTGAACGCGTTCCTTCCAGGTATCCAAATCACCTTTTTCTTTTACGAGTCTCGAATACCCGGTGCAAAACCGGCCATTCAAGATTTTCAGGAAGATGTTCCCGCCCCGTTCAAGGCTGAGGCGGCTTTCCTCTTCGCCACCAAACAACACTTGACAGCGCCAAGCCTCACCATCCTTCACCCATCGAATAGCCAAGGCCAATCGAGCTGTCATCGAGGACTCGCTAACACAGCTAGGCGCTGATGAATATATCGTTGAGCACGACCGAATGTTACACACATATAAATTCTAAAAGACCTATAAGTCCCGGTCGCCCATTATTATTTAGTGTTTATTCATGTTTTCTGAAAGAAGGGCATTATTGCTCAGGATGCTTGAGATAGAGGAGAACATAAAGGACATCGAGTTCGACGCGAAGTTCAGGAGGATAAAGGGTAACCTCAAGCTGTTGGAGACGGCGAGCAGCGGCAAGGCCACCATATCGGTTGGTTACCCGGACGACATGGAGCGTATCCTGGATTTCCGCAAGAACAGCAAGGACATCGGAAAGCTAATAGTGGGATACAGGGCCAAACTCGAGGAATATTCTCTGAAGCTGGAGCACCTGAACACGGAGAAGTCGACCATTAGGAAGCAGCTCTTTCCCTCAAATTAAAGCGCCTTTTTTCTAGATGGCTTCAATAGGTAAGGTGGCGAGCCGTATCCATGAATGTCATCGAGTCTGGGGGACGCCCCCGGTTCTACGCGATAGGCCTCGGACCCGACGAGCTGCTTCTCGAATCGATAAAGGAGGCCATCGGCAAGTATGACATCCGTAACGGCGCCGTCCTGTGCGGCGTAGGGACGCTGAAGCGTTGCCGCCTCCACTACGTCAACACCTCAACCTTTCCACCTGAGAACAAGTTCTACACGATCGAGGAGCCGCTTGAGATAGTGTCTATAAGCGGGCTGATCGCTGACTATGAGCCTCATATTCACATCTCTGCCGGTTGCAGGGACAACAGATCGTGGGTGGGCCACCTCGAAGACGGAAGCGTCGTCCTGTACCTAGCCGAGATGATGGTGACCAAAATGGACGATCTGAAGATGAAACGTAGAATCGACGAAAGATACAAGGTCTCCCTGCTAGAGAAAGCGTAGTTTCTTCAGTATTTCGCCGGGGGCAGCCCCGTCCAGAGCATGAACGCCGCCGCGGAGCGTGGCTACTGCACCCTCTACGGCAACAACGACGGCCTCTTCCTCCGGCGCCTCGGGGCGACGCGAAAACGATTTCCCCAACCGCAAACAGACATAGCCTGACATGGGCGCTATGCTCCCCGTCGCCGAGTCCGACGGCGTCACGATCCACTGCCCCGCCGACGGGAGGTACGCATTCTACAACAGCCCATACCCCGCCCACAGGCTCATGACCGGCGTCGACGTCTACCCAGACGCCCCCTTCGGCGGCGCGGCGCCGTCGCCCGTCGACGGCGAGATCATAAAGGTGAGGAGGGTGAGGGCCCCCACCCCCCGCCTGTTCGAGTCTCCCGGATACGACACGGTGACGATCATTCGGAGCCGCGAAAACCCGGGGAGGATAGTGAAGCTCCTGCATGTTGAAACCATCGTAGGAGAAGGTGAGAGAGTGAAAGCTGGGCAGGACCTCGGCTCTCTCATCCGCTCGGGATACTTCGGGTATCACACGCCCCCACACGCCCACATAGAGGTGCGGCCGCCTAGCGACTCCCTGAGGGTCAGGGGCGGCTGTCTAGTTGAGAGCCTCCTTTCAGCTCACGCGTTGACGCCGGTGGAAGAGCTGCGGGGGGTGGTAGTGGCGTCTCGACCTGAGTATGCCCTGATCCAACTGGACGGCCCCCGAACAGGCGGCGTCGCGGCGGACATCGGGGGTGTAGCCGGGCTCCTCGACGGCGGGGTACCGATCTACGGCTGGTTCGGAGCCCACACGCAAGAGCCTCCGAAAAGCCAGGCAATCAACCTACTCGGAAGGACGATAGGTCGAATAACAAACGTCAACAGGAAAACATGCGTTGCGCTTTGCACGAGGTTCGAGATGATGCTTGAGGACACCCCTGTTAACGCGTTCTTCTTCCTCAGACCCGATGATAGACCCCAGATAGCCGCAACCCCAAGGACGACTGGATGGCTACGCCTAGAGGATTCAAGCGAAGTGACGGTTCACGTGAATTGATCAGGTGGACGCCCAATAGATATAAGGAGGGCACGCAACCTAAGAGACGAATCCAGATGTCCGACATCAGCCAGCTCCCCCCGAACGTCCAGGAGCGGATAGCCCGCCTACAACAGCTACAGAACACCATGCAGCAGCTTCTCGCCCAGAAGCAGAGGCTGGAGGCGGAGAAGGCCGAGACCGAGAGGGCGTTGACGGTTCTGAACGAGACGGCCGAGGGCGCAAAGGTCTACAAGTCCGTCGGCGCCGTACTCGTCGAGAAGGAAAAGGCCGTCGTCGTCAAGGAGCTGACGGAGCGCAAGGACTTCCTCGAGATGAGGGAGAAGGTTTTGGAGAAGCAGGAGGAGAAGACGAAGGAGAAGCTCCAGGGCCTCCAGGAGACGCTCCAGAAGGAGCTAGGCCTCCCCCAGAGGCAGGGTTAATTCTTCCTGAAAAGCCCAGGACCCTTTTGCCTCTGTTCCGCGGCCCGCCTCTGAGCGTCCTCGTTCAGCCGCAGCGGCGACGAGTCGACGCCGAACTTGAACAACCTGTTGAGGGTATCCACCGCGTCCGCGGCACAGCCGTAGTCGATGCTCGTCAGCTTGTTTGTGGGGAAGAAGAGTTCAGCGAAGGGCACGCCCTTCTCGGTGCACTCCACGAGCAGGCAGGAGTCGAGGCCGGAGAGGGCGCCCTCCCTGATCGGCGGCATGCCGAGTTTACTGACGTCGATCATGTTACCATACCCCAGGACCTTGATATCCGGCGAGGTCGCGCTGAAGGGCAGGCCGTCGAGGGCGTAGATCTCCTTCACGTCATGTTCTTTTAGCCATTTCAGGAGCGCGAGCGCGATCGGCCAGCACCCCTCCGCGGGGATGAGGTTCTCCGTGATCACGAACAGGATGCCTCCGGGCTCGTCGACGTGCACCCTGAACGAGGGCATCGGCCTCCCGTTGGCTATTAGCGTCATCGGCGGGACGTGTGTCGACCTGACGTGGGCGACCTGCGGGAAACCCTTGCTCCTCACGATGAACATCGCCGCGGTGTTACCGATGAAACCGGCCCCCGCGAAACCCAGCACCGCCCTATACTCCGCTTTCTTAAACGACGCCGAATCGATGATCTCAACCTCGGACATTGCAGAACACTGTTACACATCACCCGGAGACGTTATAAGATCACACATCGGCCCCGTGATGTCAAGCTTTTTGTGCTCCCAATCAGTAGTGGTATTCGGTGTGGACCGACATAGTGAGTAGACCGGCTGGGGGATGTGGAGGCGCCTAGGTTGGTGGCGATAATCGGCGTCGAAGCCATCAAGATGCTAAACACCGGCAAATTCCAGTTGAGAACCCGAGAAGAGATCGGCGAGATGCAGTTCGGCCCCTACTCGAGGAGGATACTGAACGAATTCGCGGTCAAACCGATAGACGAGCCCCTCCGCGCGGGCGCTATGGCGAAGAAGATCGGCCTGACCGAGAAGCAGACGAGCCTATCGCTGGAATGCATGGTAAACCGGAAGGATCAGGTGTTCACCAAGTTCAAGGACCCTGATATCCTGAAGTACTCGATGCAGTACGCGAGGCACCCCACGCCGCAGGGAACGGGGTGGTTCCAGGAGGCCATCCTCGACCTAGACGAGGCAATCGATGAGCTGGGTGAGAGCTACCTCGCCGTGCGCCTTGAGAGGCTATTCTCACGCTACAATAAACTCCCATGGAACTACGTTCCCCTGATCAAGTACAATGAGCAGCCTATCTACTCCCAGATGCAACTCAACCTGTTGCGGATAATCTGACGCCGTATTCAACGCGCCATCGCTCATCTTAGCGACTTCGAAATAGCCTCTTTAATTACTCGAAGCCTCTATCTTCCATCGGCGTAGAAAACCGTGGACTTCACCCCCCTTAAAACCCACCTGAGAGGAAAGGTTACCATTCTCTGCCATCACAACGCCGACCCGGATGCGATCGGGTCAGCCTATGCCATCCAGAGGCTCGTAAAGCTGCTCGACCCGCAGGCGATAACCGAGATACTCTACCCAGACAGCGCGAGCCAGCTCTCCGACAAGATAATAGCCTACCTGGGGATCGAGGCGTCGACTCACCCACGGATCGTCGGGGCGGATACTATAGTAGTAGTAGACACCGGCAGCATTGGACAGCTCGAGAACCTATCACACCTCCTCCAAGAGGGCGGGGCGAAGATCTTCATCGACCACCACTCGAGGGACCCGGGGATCGAGAGGGTCGCGTCTATTTACCTGATGGACGGGGATGCGGTGGCGACCTGCGAGATCGTGTGCGACATCTGGCAGGGCATCGGGGGCGAACCGCCGAAAGAGGTTGCCGAAGCCCTCCTGCTCGGCATCGCCTACGACTCGAAGCACTTCACTATCGGGACGCCGAGAACGTTCAGGACCGTCGCGAGGCTGCTGGAGCTCGGCGCCACGATGAACGGGGTGAGGGGCCTGCTATCGAGCGTCATGGACCCCTCCGAGAAGCTCGCCAGGCTGAAGGCGACGCAGAGGATGACCATAATCAGGGTGGACCCCTGGATAATAGCGACCTCGAACCTCGGTTCCTTCCAGCCCTCCGCGGCGCGTGGGATACTGAACCTCGGCGCAGACGTCGTCGTGATCGCTGGGAACGACAAGGAGGTGCTGAAGGCGAGCCTGAGGTCGACCGAGGAGTTCCACCAGAAGACCGGGATACATCTAGGGGACGACGTCACGAGGATGCTCTCCGAGAGGTTCAAGGGAGCAGGCGGGGGGCACCCAACCGCGGCGGGCATCAATGGCATCGGCGACGCCGACGACTTCCTGTCGGAGGCCGCTGAACTCATCAGGGAAAAGCTCGGCAGACCCAAGACGGTATTATAGGTGTAAATCTGCTATAGCAATTTTAATCAAGGATATAATAACTTTCGAGCAAAATATTGAATTTCTATGCAAATTTAAGAGCAAGGAAAAATACAAAAATTTCTTTATGATATGTGTAATCAGACTAGAGGGACTTTAATAATAGACGCATAATGTAGGGTTCTAGTTCAGCTTCTTAAAGCCTAAGCACTTCAGAGGAGGGGAGTGGAAAGTGAAAGAAGGCGCATATCTTATCCTCACTTCGCGCGCATTTAGTTTAACGCGCGCACGTGAAAAATGTTTTACTAATCTTGCTTTAAGCCTCCGATTCTAAATCGCGGGCGTGGTTCACTTCAATTGCAGGCTCTGCTTAAGGTTTTGAGCAAATTCCTCTGCGCGTTTATGGTCTTCGGCATTGGGTCTACCCTTATTCATTCCACCGAAGAACCTGAGAAAGCTATTAGTATTGAAGCCTCTGCACTGAAACTCCCCAACTATCCTGCAGCCCTTACTTTGGAGTTTTTCCCTGAGCGCCGAGTGGTCTTTTGCTCGTTTCTCTTCTCCTGTCAGTCCGCTGGTTGAGAAGATTATTGCGTTCTTGTCTGCGAGCTGAGGGAGTTTGTCGGCGAAGTCGAGGAGAACCTGATAGTGCTTATCGCTGTCAATCCCTGAGCCGAATCCTAGTAAATCGTATTCATGAAGCTCTTCAGGGTCTGTTTGCTTCGGCGTCTTTATCTGCGAGTCTAGAACTCTTGCGATTACGATGGCGATTTTCTCGGTGTTATTGTGGTGGTATGATTGCACGACCAGGAGGGACTTCATCGGCGCGCGCGCATCCCAGTTCCAATCTCGGTTGCAGACTGTGTCGGTGAAGGTGATTTTTCACTTTTGATTTGTGAGTGACTTGAAGGGGTTAAAACACTACTAGCAATCTCCTCTGAGGTCCCAGCAGTAGCCCCATACCTTTTGCCGTAAGCGATAAGCACTTTAGTGCCGGGTGAAGGCACACTTCCATTCAACTTTTCCATATTTCTTACCTTGCCACTCCTCGGAGTGCGTGTGAGAGATATAATGCACCCGAAAGGCGTAGTAGGAGAATTCATACTCGTTTGTTAAACCTTATGTGCGCGCGTCGATTGGTTGATTTTCAGACCCTTACAACGCGCGCGCAAAATGTGATCCTTCAAAAATTAAGCTTTTATCGGGGCATCTTCGATCTTTTTGGGCGCGCGTCGAAGCCTATCCCCCTTCAATTCCTTCTTATGGGCTTTTCTATCATGATCCTTCTTCTTCGTCATTCTTTTCGCGGGCATACTTTCAATTCACTCTTTCATGATACCTACGCTTGCGTGGCTATTATAGGTTCAGGACATAAGAGGAGCAGCGGGTGAAAAACCTTTTACAGGCTCTTTTTTTCTCATCTTCTCCCTCCGCCGGTATTACCCGGATCAGGTTCAAAGGGTCAACGCGCTGCGTCCTCTCAGCCGGGCCTGAGCCCAGCTCCCCTCAACGAGAGGGATCGATGTCGTTGCTTATAAGATTAAAGAGAGGTTCTGTCAAGTCTTCGGTTGATAACCGTTTAGATGAGCGATCCTGAGCCATGCCCGAGTGTTTGGGCGCCTTCCTGGAACTGGTCCCAGGTGGCTTCGTCGTTGATCCAGTCGGGGTACCTGGGTCTGTGGGTCTGGTGGTTGATGAGGCGGTGGAGGGCTCGGGCGCATGTGAGGGCTCCCGCGAGGTCCTCCCTAGCCTCGAGGTGTTGGCTGAGGCGGAGTCGGAGGCCCTCCGTGGCCTCGGGTACTTCGTCGTCGTTTAGCTGGTGTCGTCTGCTCATGGTTAATTAACTGTACAGTTCCCGATGCGCTACCGCCGAGAATGTTCGGTAAATTAAACGAATTGAATTCGCCGACATTGAAGTCCGACTTCTTTGAAAAGGATCGATCAGCCCTTCTCAATCAGAATCCTGTCTCCCTCGACCACGAAAAGAATTAGGTCTCCCTCCTTCAAATTGAATCGCTCCCTGACCTCTTTGGTGATCGTGACCTGAAAACGTCTGGTTATCTTGCTGCTCGCGATCACTCTACGCTCTCGCATCAATCTGTTTTCTCCTAGGGATGGGAATTATCAGAGACTAAAACCTAAGCCACTATAAATAGGATTAATAGGAATAATAGGAAGTTTTATACCCTCAAAACCAATCTCTGCCTAGGAACGGGGAGCGGTGGCAGCGGTTGCCTAAAGAGGCGGGCCTAAAGTTCACGCGGTACGTGAAGAAGGATAAGCGGGTGACCGTGCCCACCGAGATCATGGACGCCCTGGGCATCAAGGAAGGCGACCTCGTGGAGTTCACCATCAGAAAGATCAAGCCCCCCGTGAAGGGATAAAAGAGGCGGGATTGAGTGTTTACTCGCAAGTTCCTCAG
>JAUYEB010000113.1 GCA_030691555.1 Candidatus Bathyarchaeota archaeon | reverse complement strand
CCCGTCTGCCACTTCTGCATGGGCGGGCTGGTCATCGACGAGCACGGCTACACGGGGGTGCCCGGGCTCTACGCCGCGGGGGAGGTCGTCGGGGGCGTCCACGGCGCCAACAGGCACGGGGGGAACGCCCTCACGGACATACTCGTCTTCGGGGCCAGAGCCGGCGCGGCGGCGGCCGAACACGCCAAGGGTAGGAGGGAGAAGGTGACCGAACTCGCGAAGCCCGAGATCGGCCGCTACGACTCGATAATGAACCGCGAGCAGGGCTACAGCCCCCACGACGTGATGGACCGCCTCAGGCAGGCGATGTGGGCGAAGGCGGGCATAATCAGGGACAGCACCAGCCTCGCCGAGGCCTTCGAGGAGGTCTTCGACATAAAGCTCATGGCGGACAGGATCGTCGCGAAGGGGGGGAGGGACATGCTCGTCGCCCTCGAGGCGCCCATGGCGCTCGAGTCCGCCGAGATGATCATCAGGGCCGCGATGGAGAGGAAGGAGAGCCGCGGCGCCCACTACAGGACGGACTACCCCGCCGAGGACCCGAGGTGGCTCAGACCCATCTACGTCAACCTCTCCGAGACCGGTGCCCTCAAGTTCACGGCGTGACAACCATGAACCCCCTCACGGAGGAGATCATCGCCGAGACGCGCAGCCACTACGACGCCGAGAGGGCTGCGGCTTCGAAGCGCTACTTCAGGGAGCCCATCGAGAGCTGGGGGCTCTCCATGCCGATGTGCAAGGAGATCGCCGCAAGTTCTACCCACGGGTCAAGGGAAACCTCCCACTCGCCATCGAGGTCGCGGGGGAGCTACACAAACACGGCGTATTCGAGGTCGCCGTCGTCGGCGACTACATGCTAACTAGGATGAAGAGGAATCTCACGCCGGCGCACTTCGAGACCTTCGACTGCTGGGTGGACACTCTCAGCAACTGGGCAAACACCGATGGTCTGTGCACGGGCATAATATCCGAGACCATCCGCAAGGACCCTAAGCTCGTCGAAAGGCTCCTCGACTGGACGAAGTCGGAGAACCGTTGGAGGCGCCGGGCCTCAGCCGTTTCCCTCGTCCCCATCGCGAGGAGGGGTGACATGCTGGACGACATCTTCCGCATAGCGGACAGGCTCATGGGGGACAAGGACGACATGGTGCAGAAGGGCGTCGGGTGGCTCCTCAAGGAGGCGTCCAAGAAGCACCCCGACGAGGTGAGGGAGTACCTCATCAAGTGGAGACCCAGAACATCCGCCCTCGTGCTCCGCTACGCCTCGGAGAAGCTGCCGGTGGATAAACGAGTACTGAAGAGGGGCTAGGCATCCTTCTGCGCCCACTCGATCTCTATCTCGATCTCGCGCCCGCCCTCGATGTAGGCGTATAGGAACTTGTAGACGAGGTGCTCGGGGAACCGGATCGTCTCCGGCTTCATCTCGGGGAGGTGCTCGGATGCCTCGACCTTCCCCCTCTTGAGGGATTCGCCGAACCTCACTAGGAGGTCCCCGAGTTCCTCTCGGGTCATCTCGGCGCCGCCCTTCCGTATGGCGCGGTGGCGCTCGCCGTACTCCTCGATGTACTCCATCATCGTGCCCCACCGACCCATCCCAACCCTGAGGGCTTCCTCACCGGCGGGGGTGATCGTGTAGTAGTGCCTGTCCGGGGCGTCCTCCCTGTGCTCCACCCGGCCCGTTATCAGCCCACCATCCATCAGCTTCTCGATCGCGGGGTAGACGGTCCCCGCCTTAGGCTTCCAGAAGCCCGAGAACATCTCGTCCAGGCGCTGGATGACGTTGTAGCCGTAGTTGGGGCCCTCGCTGAGGATGAGCAGTATCCACATCTGTACCGGGCTCACCCCCTGTTCCCGCGGGAGAATGGGCTGCATGTATGTAACCGATCTACGTATATAGATAATCTACATAATAGGCTTGTCATACCGGGGAACAACGCATGAAGGCCGAGTACAACCCGAGCAACTGGGAGCTGACGAAGCGGCTCCTCGGATACATAAAGCCCTACATGGGCACGTATCTCCTCATCAACATCACCGCCTTCGGGAGGGAGGGCGTCTACAGCCTCCTCGCCCCCCTCGTCGTCATGCTCATAATCGACTTCGCCCTCATACCCGCCCCCGGTGCCCAGAACTGGTTCATCGACCTCATCAGGTCGTGGACGGGCGTCGCCGACAGGGGCGGCCTGCTCGTCATACTCGTGGGCTGCATACTCCTACTAGCCCTCTTCAGGTTCGCCTTCTTCGTCATCCACAGGTACTTCCGCGGCGTCATGAGCCAGAACATACTGCGCGACATGCGCCGCCAGCTATACGAGGCACTCATCAACAAGTCGTTCAGCTACCTCGGCCGGGTCAAGACGGGGCAGATCATAAGCAGGGTCACCAGCGACATGAACGCCCTCGACCTCTTCTACTCGGAGACGGTCAGGGAGGTCTTCAGGATGAGTCTCCAGCTAGGCATCGCCGTAGCCATCCTTCTCAGCATCAACAGCCAACTAGCCCTGATCACGCTCCTGCCCCTCCCCTTCATCT
>JAUYEB010000060.1 GCA_030691555.1 Candidatus Bathyarchaeota archaeon | reverse complement strand
GAAGTAGCTGCTCTGCTTGCCTATGAAGGGCGGGTAGGCGCGGGTGTCGTCCCCCGTGCCCGGCATCTCGACCTTTATAACCTCGGCGCCGAGGTCGGCGAGTGTCATGCTGCAGAAGGGGCCGGCGAGGACGCGGCTCAGGTCCAGGACCCGAATCCCCCTGAGGGGCGGTGGGTTCGTCATGGGCTAGAAGAGTGCGGGGGGAAATTTAGGGTTGGCGGATTACCTGCCCCACCTTATGGCGTTGGCACCCCAGGAGAGGCCGCCGCCGTAGCCGCAGGTGACCACCAGGTCGCCCTTCCTCACCTTACCCTCCCTGACGGCCTCGTCGAGGGCGACGGGGACGCTCGCCCCCGCCATGTTGCCGTACTTGTGGATGTGGGCGTACGCCTTCTCCATGGGGAGGCCGAGGACCTCCATGCTCCTCTTTATGATGTTGATGTTCGACTGGTGGGGGACTATCATGTCGACGTCCTCCAGCTTGTACCCGGCCTTGGCGACGACGTCGCGGACGGACTCGGGGAACTTGACGGTGGCGAAGTCCCAGACCGCCTTGCCGTCCATGAAGAAGTAGTTGAGCCCCTTGTCGAGGGTCTCGTGGGTCGTCGGCATCCTGGAGCCGCCCGCGGGTATCTCGATGACCTTGTGGCCCGAGCCGTCGGAGTAGAGGGTCGAGGCGAGGAGCCCCTCGCCCTGCTTGCACTCATTCAGCACGACGGCGCCCGCTCCGTCGCCGAAGAAGACGCACGTGGTGCGGTCCCTCCAGTTGAGTATCCGGCTGTAGGTCTCCGCCCCCACCACGAGGACGTTCCTGTAGGAGTCGGCGGCCGCCATCTTCCAGCCAATATCTAGCCCGTAGACGAAGCCGCTGCAGACGTTGTTGACGTCTAGGGCGGCGGCGTTCTTGGCGCCGAGCTTGTGCTGTACTATGCAGGCGGTGGCGCTGAGGGGGACGTCGGGGCTGCTGGTGGCGAGGACTATGAGGTCCACGTCCTCTGCATCGACCTCGGCGTCGGCGAGGGCCCTCTTCGAGGCCTCGACGGCGAGGTCGCTCGTCGCGACCCCCGGGTCCGCTATGCGGCGCTCCCTGATCCCCGTCTTGGTGTATATCCACTCGTCGCTGGTCTCGACGAGCTTCATCCAGTCGTTGTTCGTCATCACCTTGGGGGCGACGTAGCTGCCCGTGCCCGCTATTCCTATGGGCTTCATGTCGCTCTGCTATTTGGGGCTCCGGCTATAACGATTTCCAAACCTGGGGCCCCAGAATTCGACGATAGTCGATTTATTCGGCCGATTTTTCGTCTGAATGACCTTTTACTTGTGCACCGCTTCTCCCAGGAGCTTGGCCTTGATGTGGCCCCGGTGGCACCGGTCCTCGTCCTTCTCGGCGCAGAGCAGGACGACCCTCTCATGCTGAGACATTATTGTGCGGAGCTTCCGCAGCCCCTCCGCCTCGTCAACGAGGGTGGGGGGCAGCTCCCGTGTGCTGTTCCCGAGCTCCCTGATCCAGACGTATCGAGCACCGAGCCTTGTCTCAAGCCCCCTCTTCGTGTAGACGCCGAGGAAGGCGTGAAATGGGTCTTCCCTCACATCGACGACGATGCCTGGGTTAAGCGCCTCAAGTTCAGCGAAGAAATTGTCCGGCTTCTTCCCGCCGTAGCCTATTGTGAGCAGCTCCGCCATCCCATGCCCCCAGAGGGTATTATATCCATCCGCCGGGGTTGGTTTATAGTCTATGCTCTTCCCCCATCAGCCGTGGAGAATATAGGCTTCAGGCTGCTTCGGTACGTGAACGTCGCTGCGGTCGTCCTCGCCGTCACTGCCTTGGCTGTGGCCGCCATACTGCTAACCCCGTTCATCAGGAAGGTGAACTGGGTCTACCTATCCTAGGTGTATGGAGCCACCTCGCCGCAAGGGAGGCGAGGATGTAGCCTGAAGCCAATAGTGAGGACCACAGGGCTACCCACCCCACTGGTACAGCCAGCATAACTCCAAGCGCCACGAAGAGGATCGTCCCAATGTGTTTCCCAAGCGGGTCAGAGCCTATTCGTGGCCTCGCCACGACGAACTGCGCGAAGGCGAGCACGATTAGGACGACGAAGAGGGGTGAGAGGAGACCCTCAAACGTGAGGATGGATGACACCGTCGCCACGAGGAGGAAGTCGGCGAATGCATCCAGCGTGGAGCCGAGGTGTGTCTCGGAGCCGAGGCGCCTAGCAGCCACACCGTCGAGGAGATCGGTCGCGCAGGCGACGACGAAGATCGGGAGCCTCCACGCCGCCCCTGCGCCGCCCGTGAGAAGCAGCGGGACCGCAACGAAGCGGGCCCCCGTGAGAAGCGACGGCGGGAGCATAGCCAACCGGAAGCCGTGCAGCCGCCCCGGACCCGTTTGACGCGGCGCACCCAACGCGATCAGCCCTAGGGCGTCAGGGAGGCGGCCGCCCCCGCGGCGATGCCCTGTGGGTCAGTCGACCCATACTGCTCGGGGTTCGGCGCCATGGAGAAGACCACGAGGGAGAGGACCTCGTCGCCGCCCATCGACTGGATCTTGGAGGTCATCCACGCATTGGCCTCCGGGGGGGCGCCGGCGCCCGTCAGCACGGTCGCGGTCCTGACGCCGCCGAGGCTGCCCAGCCTCGCCATGTAGGATTGGAGCGGCTTCGAGGGCTCGCCCCCGTAGATGGGGGAGCTTAGGACCAGGAGGCTGTAGCCGGTGAGGTCGGTGGGTGTCTGGGCGCTCGCCGTGGTGACGTCGACGTGCCAGCCGTGGGAGGCGAGGCCCCTAGCGAAGGCGTCCGCGACCCCCGACTCGAACCCGGATATGCCCGGGTCGCTGACTACGAGTGCCTTGGGTCCGCTGCTCTGGGGGTTTATCGCCGTGACGGGGGAGGGGTTCTCCGCCGTCATTGCCCAGAACATGTACCCGAAGACGCCGACTATTACCACGGATAGGCCGAGCAGCACCTTGAAGATGAGCCTCATGTTTATCGGGTCAGAGAGAAATGGGGGGAGAAAAAAGGGTTTCTGATCTCCCTATGCGTGTCGGATGAGGCCATCAATCTACGCCCCCTTCCTCAGCTTCTGAGGCGATGGACCCAAAGGCTACTAGTTAGGGTAATAAAACACGACGCAGCATACTAGCAGGCATGAAGATTGGCAAGGTTAACCTGATCTACTACTCCCCGACCGGCACCTCTAAGAGGACCCTGGAGGGCGTGGCGAAGGGCCTCGGCGTCAAGGGCGTCGAGCACGTCGACCTCACCCCCCTCGAAGCGGCGTCCAAGAGCTACGCCATCCCCGCGGACTCTCTGGCCGTCATCGCCGTCCCCGTCTACAGCGGGCGCGTCCCGCCCGTCGCGGCGCAGAGGCTGAGGAAGGTCAAGGGGAACGGTACGCCGGCGGTCCTAATCGCCGTCTACGGGAACAGGGCGTTCGAGGACGCACTCGTAGAACTCAGGGACATCACGACGGAGCAGGGATTCAAGACGATCGCCGCCGCGGCCTTCATCGGCGAGCACAGCTTCTCCACCGAGGCCACACCCATAGCACCGGGCCGCCCAGACGAGGAAGACCTGGAGAAGGCGGTGAAGTTCGGGGAACAGGTCAAGGCCAAGCTAGACGGCGTGACGAAGCCCGTCGAGGTCACCGTCCCCGGCAACAGGCCGTACAGGGAGAGGAACCCCTCCGGCCCCAGGTTCCCCGACACGACCGTCGAGTCCTGCACCCTGTGCGGGGCTTGTGCGGGGGTCTGCCCCACCAAGTCGATAACTGTCTCGGACAAGGTCGAGACCGTGAAGGAGACCTGCACCGCCTGCTCTGCCTGCGTCAAGGCCTGCCCGACGGGGGCGAGGGTCTGGACGAACGAGGGGATAAGGAAGGCAGCCGCGTGGCTCCATAAAGATTATAGCAAGCGTAGGGAGCCCGAGTTCTTCCTGTAAGCCTAGCCTCCCCACACCCTCTTGAAGAGCTTGACGAAGTTCAGCCCGAGTATCTTCTTTATCTCCTGGTCGCTGTAGCCGCGCGCCACGAGGCCCATTGTGAAGTTGGGCATGTTCTCCATCCACCCGTAGCCCCACGACTTGTCCATCGGGGTGAAGTAGTCGACGTCGATCCTCTCGGGGTGCTTCCAGATGAATGCGGCGCGGGTTATCGAGTTGGGGAACTCGAGGTCGCTGCCGAAGCCAGTGTGGTCTATGCCGACTGTCTCCACGGTGGCGTCGAGCTGGTCCATTATGTCGTCGGTGAGGGTGCTCTTCCCCGCCTTCTTCACGAAGAATGGGGTGACGCCTATCACCCCTCCCTTCTCGGCGCATGCCTTCATCATGTCGTCGGGCTTCCCACGCTGCCTACTATACGCGGCGAAGTCGCCCCAGAGGCTCGTGCTCCTGTTGGCCCACTCGGCGTAGCCCCCGGGCCTCTCGGGCGCGGTCCTCCTCGGGATTATGTGGGTGAAGCTGACGGGGTCCTTCGACTGTTCTATGGCGTCCCAGCAGGTCTGGTCCCCCGTGTGGCTAAGGTCGATGAGTATGCCCAGCTTGTTCATCCTCTCCACCACCCTCTCGCCGAAGATGCTGAGGCCCG
>JAUYEB010000042.1 GCA_030691555.1 Candidatus Bathyarchaeota archaeon | reverse complement strand
GCAACCCGAGCGCAGCGGCGGGTATCCATCCGCCGAAGCTGTTCTGGCCCCCGTTCTCAGCGGCTATGACGCCGTCGAACTCGACGCCGGCCTCCCAGAGCATCTGTACGGCGCGTATGAAGTGGCGCGCCTTCGTCTCCCCCCTCTGCGTCGGGGCGCCTAGGGCCGCGACCGTGATCACGTTCCACTCGGGTGGCGTCTCATCGGGGCTCCAGAGCTCGACCCCGCCGAGCTCCGTGGCGAGCATACCGGCGGCTCGCCCCTCGGAGGGCCAGCCCCCACCCCCACCACCGAGTATGGTACCACCGATGGTTAACGCCTCAACGTCCTCGACCGTCATCTTCCTTGGCATGAGTATCCAGACTAGAAAAAGCGGGGGTCCAGATATAATACTTGAACCCCGATGAAAGGGTGGCTAGTAACCGGGGAAGCGCCCCCTCTTCTCCAGCTCGAGGATGGCGCTCCACTCGGCCTGCACGTCCCTCTGGATGAACTCTATCTGGTCATCCGTGAGGTGGCGGAACCGCCCCTGGGGCTTCAGGTACTCCGCTATTGGGCGCAGCTCCTTCGGCTTGAGGTTGAGCTTGAAGTTCCCCTCGTCTATCTCCATGAGCGGCCAGCTGCCCGTCTGGACTGCGAGCTTCCCCATCTCCACAGTCTTGCTCTCCGGGAAGTACCAGCCCGTGGCGCACGGCTGCTGCACGTGGAGGAAGGCGAGGCCCTTCCCCGCCTGAGTCACCTCGACCGCCTTCTTAACCTTCCTCTCGAAGTCGGGGAGGTAGCTGAGGCTCGCCGTCGCGATGTAGGGTATCCTGTGCGCCGCCATGATCATCTCGAGGTTCTTGCGCCTCACCTGCTTGCCGGGGATGAACTTCCCGGCGGGCGTGGTGGTGGTGGCCGCGAGCATGGGGGTCGAGCCGCTGCGCTGTATGCCCGTGTTCATGTAGGCCTCGTTGTCGTAGCAGAGCCAGATTATCGGCTCGCCGCGCTCCGCGGCGCCGGAGAGGCTCTGCAGCCCGATGTCGGCGGTGCCACCGTCCCCGGCGAAGCTGGTGATGTAGACCTTGTCCGCCTTGCCCTTGTGCTTCATGGCGCGGTAGACGCCTGTCTCGTAGGCGGCGGCCGCGGCAAAGTTTGCGAGTATCCACGGGACGCGTACGGCCTGGCCGTAGTTGACCCCGCTGCAGCTGGGCGGGTTGATGACTATCGTGTTGGGTCCGAGGACCTTGAGGAGGCGCCTGACTACTATGCTGGCGCCGCAGCCGGCGCAGCCGTCGCTGCCGGGGTAGATGGGCTCCGCCCACTCGACCTCGACGGGCTTGCCCATGCCGGGGAACTTGTGCTCTATGAACTCGACCTCCTTCTCGACGCGCTTCGCCTTGGCGACTGCGAGGACCTTCTTGCCCATCATGTACATGTCGTCGATGGGTATGTCCTCGCCGCCCATGCCGGTGACGAATCCCTGGAGGGGTATCTTGACGTCGCTGTTGTAGAGGGCGCCCTTGATGTCCTGGAATGCGCCTCCGCCGCGTGTGCCGTGGAGCATCATGCGGTCCACTACACCCATCGCCTTGACTTTCCCAGCGATCTCCCTGATCTCGACGTCGGGGAAGGGGCGCATGAAGCGGAGCTTGACGAGCCCTATCTTCTCGCCCTCGGCGCGCAGCTTGTCTATGGCTCGGCGCCCGGCGGTCGTCATGCTTCCCATTGTGACTAGGAGCGCCTCCGCGCCCTCGGTCTTGTACTCCTCGACGAGCCCGCCGTAGCTGCGGCCGAAGGTCTTCCCGAAGCTGGCGTCGACCTCCTTGATGACCGCCCTGCTGTCCTGGAGTATCTCCTCGTAGATGCGCCTCATGGGCGTGTGCATCACTGGGGGGATGCTCGCCGTGGGGAACTTGTCGTTGATCGTCGGGTCCACCGGGTAGGGCGCCTTGTAGGGCGGCAGCCACTTGTCGACCAGCCCCTGGTCGGGCATCCAGACCCTCTCCTGGCTGTAGCTCAGGAAGAAGCCGTCCAGGCTCATCATCGTGGGGAGGAGGACGCGGTAGTCCTCCGCTATCTTGTAGAGCTGGAGGGTCATGTCGAGTACCTCCTGGTTGCTCTCGGCGAAGTTGACTAGCCAGCCGAGGTTGAGCTCGGGCATGATGTCGCTGTAGTCGGGGCCGAGGCTCCAGTACCATCCGAGCGTCCTGTTGGCCACCCCGAGGAGAAGGGGCGTCCTGTAGTTGACCGCCTGGGCGACGACCTCGTGCATGTAGGCGAGGCCCTGGCTGCACGTGGACGTGAATACGCGCGCCCCCGCTAGGGAGGCGCCGACGGCCATGGCCATGCAGCTGTGCTCGCCGTCCGCGTGGATGTACTCGGCGTCGAGCTCGCCGTTTGCGACGAACTCGGCGAGGTATTCGATGATGGTCGTCTGCGGCGTGATCGGGTAGGCGGGTATGACCTCGACCCGCGCGAGCTTCACGCCGTACGCTAGGGCCTTGTTGCCCTGCATTACGTCGAATTCCGGCATCACTTCTTCGCCTCCTTCTTCATCTCGATGGCGCTCTGCGGGCACTCGTTGGCGCAGACGCCGCAGCCCTTGCAGAAGCGCATGTCTATCTTCGGCTTCACCTTCGGCTTGCCCGTTATGGCCCCCTCGGGGCAGATGGTGCCGCAGAGGCCGCAGGCTACGCACTTCGCCTCGTCGATCTCCGGCATCAACACGCGCCAGTTGCCGACGTACTGGCCCCCCCTCGTGGAGGTATCCGCGAGGGCGAATCCCTTTATCAAACTCTTGTCCTGGCTCACAGCGTCTTCACCTCAACGGTGTCGTACCCCATCTTGGCCGCCCCCTTGTTCGTGGATGCGAGCTTGGCGGGGAACCTCTTGTCTATCGCCTTGTCGATGGACTCCAGCTTTAGGATCCCAGTCGCCTTGACGAAGGCGCCCAGCATCGCCGTGTTTGGGATGGGGCGCCCTATGACGCGCTGGGCGATGCCCGTCGCGTCGACGACCGCGATCTTCCCCAGCTTCGCCTTGAAGAGCTTCGCGGCCTCCTCCGCCTTCTTCGTCGTGTTGTACACGACCACGCCCCCCTGGACCAAGCCGGTGGTCACGTCCATGATCTCCGGCATGGGCGGGTCGAGCACTATCAGGTACTTGGGGTAGTAGATCATAGACCTGGTCGCCTCCGACTCGTCCCCTATCTGGGCGAAGGCGAGGACCGGCGCGCCCCGCCTTGCTGACCCGTACATGGGGAAGGCGCGGCAGAACTTGCCCTCGTAGGAGGCGGCTATCGCGATGAGCTCACCGGCAGCGACGACGCCCTGGCCGCCCTGACCGTGGAGCCTGATTTCCTCAACCATGGTTCAAACCTCATAAACAGCTACGGGTCGAGGCACGGGACGCGGCGAGGCTATGCTTCTCTGCCTTGACCATCCTCGACTCCTTGAGACTTCGAATGAAGGGGATAAAAGGCTTCTCCAAGTCGGGATATACCATAATTATTCCTACGGGGTTTAGGGAGCTGGGAGACGGGCGTAAAGGTAAATAGAGGGGCAACATTAGCGTTTTCGATCGCTTTGCTCGACTCCAAGAAGTTCTACTCCAAGCTGGGCGCCACCTTCGAGCCCGGCATCATGAACACGTTGCTCCTCCCCCGCCCCGGGGCGAAGCTCATCAGGTTCACGGGGGGCAGCTACGACGTCCCCAGCCTCCCCACGGCGGAGGTGAAGAGGATATTCGAGGAGGCCTCCCCCCAGGCGTGGGCGGAGATGCTCCAGTACGGCGGGACGGCGGGTATGCCCAGCCTGCTCAGGGAGCTGTCCACCTTCATGGCGGGGCACAAGATCAAGGCCGACCCCGCGAAGGAGATCATCGTGACGACGGGGAGCCAGGAGGCCATCGACCTCGTCAGCAGGGTCTTCATAGACAAGGGCGACATGATCCTCGTCGGCGCACCCACATACCTCCAGGCGCTATCCGCCTTCAGGCAGCAGTACCCCAAGTTCGTCGACATCCCCATCGACTCCGAGGGCATGGACACGCAGGTGCTTGAGGAGAAGCTGAAGAAGATCAAGGCGCAGGGAAAGAGGGCGAAGATGCTCTACGTCATACCCAGCTTCCAGAACCCGGACAGCAGCCTCATGACCCTGGAGCGGAGGAAGGCGGTGCTGGAGCTTGCGGAGGCGCACGACCTCATAATCTTCGAGGACAACCCCTACGGCTACATCAGCTTCGAGGGGCCCATGCCGACGCCCCTCGCGGGGATGGACAAGTCGGGCAGGGTGATGTACACGAGCACCTTCAGCAAGATGGTCAGCCCCGGCATGAGGATCGGGTGGATCACGGCCAACCCCGAGTTCACGGGCCACCTCATGGAGGCGAAGAACAACATAAGCATCTGCAACGACGGCCTCAGCCAGTACGCCGCGGCGGAGCTATTCAGGCGCGGGGACGTGGAGAGGCAGATACCCAAGGTGACGAAGGTCTACAGGAAGAAGAGGGACGTGATGCTAGAGGCGATGAAGACGAGCTTCCCCAAGAAGGCGAAGTGGGACGAGCCCAAGGGGGGGCTGTTCCTCTGGGTCAAGCTCCCGAGGAACATCAGCTCGGATGAGTTGCTCAAGGACGCCGTCTCGAAGGGCGTCGCCTTCGTCCCGGGGAGCCTCTTCTTCACGAAGCCCGTCCACAACTACATGCGCCTCAACTACAGCCTCCCCTCAGAGGACGACATAGTGACGGGCATACAGACGCTTGGCAGGCTCCTAAAGGAGAAGCTAAAGTAGCCCATTCCGAGGAGGTGCAGACCATGGTCAACGCTCTCATCGTCTACGGGACCCGCCTCGGGGCGACCGCCAGCACCTCCGAGGAGATAGCGAGGATACTACGCGAGGAGGGGTTAGAGGTCCGCCTGGTCGACGCAAAGAAGGAAAAAGTCAAAGACATAGCCGGGTACGACCTCATCGTAGTCGGCAGCGGGATAGCGATGGGTAAGTGGACGAGCGAACCCGAGGACTTCCTGAAGAGGTTCCGGGGGGAGCTGGCGGGGAAGAAGGTGGCGCTCTTCGTCTCCTGCGGCAACGCCGCCCCTTCGCCGACCGCTAAACCCGAGGAGGTAGCGGAGGCGAGGAAGAAGTACCTCGACGACAAGGCGGCACAGTACGACCTGCACCCCGTCGCCCTGGGCTTCTTCGGCGGCGCCTACGACTACAACAACATGCCGTGGTGGGCGAGCATGTTCATGAACGCCGCCAAGAAGGACCTCATAGCATCCGGCGCCAAGGAGACAAAGCCCGGCCTCTACGATACCCGGGACTGGGACGCGATACGTGCCTGGGCGAGGGACCTCGCCGCCAAGGCACGCTCAGGCTAGCATCCTGATAAGCAACCTTGCGCCCCTTTTCTCAGCATGGTCAAGGTCCTAGGCATAGTTGGCAGCCCACGCAGGGGCGGGAACACCGAGATTCTTGTCAAGACGGCGCTTGAGTCCGCGAAGGGCGCGGGTGCAGAGACTGAGATGATCCGCCTCGCCGAGAAGAGGGTGGGTCCATGCGACGGTTGTGCATCCTGCGCCAAGACGAAGAAGTGCAAGATCGGCGACGACTTCGCCGAGGTCTTCGACAAGATGGCCGCGGCTGACGCCATACTCTTCGCGAGCCCGAGCTACTTCGAGTCGGTCACGCCCCAGATGAAGGCGCTAATCGACAGGACGGGCTTCTTCAACAACAGGGCGACGGGGAGGCACGCCTTCGACGGCAAGGTCGGCGGCGCCATGGCGGTCGCCTACAGGACCGGCCTCGCCACGACGTGGTGCCAGATGCTCATCTTCATACTCGCGCAGAGGATGATCGTCCCCGGCATAGCCAGCTTCCCCAACGCCATCGCCAGCGAGCCCGGCGACGTCCTCAAGGACAAGGAGGGCATGGATAAGGCGAGGGAGATAGGGGAAGCAATGGCGAAGCTGGCGCAGAGACTCGCCTAGGCTATTTCTCGACCGCGAAGCTCGGCTCCGGTATCGGGGCGGAGCGGTAGGGGCCCATCTTATCGTAGAGGTGCGCCACCTCGCTCCTGAGGGCGAGGTCTAGCCTCGTGAAGGGCTTGGCCTCCCTCTGGTACAGCACGGCGCGGTAGGGCTCCAGCCTGGCGTTGAGGGTGTCCGCGGCGACCTTCACCTCGCCCCTCTCCCTGGACTGGTAGACCAGCCCACCAGCCTCGTGGGGCGTCGCCGTGACCGTTACCCTGAACGAGCCGCTGAGCATCGTCTTCGTCCTCTCCAGATCGAGTGGCTCGTCCCACCTGAACCTGACGTGATAGTAGGGCTCGACCAACGGTGAAACCCTCAGAAATCAGTAGACGATCAAGGAGATAGGGTTGTGGGTCGGCACTCGGGTGATCTAACCCGTCTCCTCGACCTCGTACCTGGGCTCCGAGAGCCCGCCCCAGGGGAATGGGGTCAGCGTCGTCTTATCGTAGAGGTCGAAGATGAGCTTGCGCAGGGCGAGGTCCCTGCCCGTGAAGGGCTTCGCCTCCCGCTGGAAGAGCACCGCCCTCACGGCGCTCGCGGCCACGCTCAGCGTGTCCGCTCTCAGCGTGACCTCGTCCCGCTGGTCCTTGTAGAGGGTCAGCTCCACATCGTCCTTCGGGTGGGCCCTCTTCTCCGCGTTATACTGCCCCCCGTACTCGGAGACGAGCCTGTCGAGGTCTACCGAGGTCCACCATCGGAACCTTACGTGGTGATAAGGCTCAGGCAACTCGCACCGCCGATCGATCCACGGGATCGGCGGCGTATAGGGTTGACGTTTGCCTCATGCTAAACTCTTTATCGCCTCCGCCCACCCTTATTGGCGTGACTGGTTTTGAGGTTCGACATCCTGTTTGAGGGCGGGCACGTCGTCGACGGCTCAGGCAACACGTGGTT
>JAUYEB010000270.1 GCA_030691555.1 Candidatus Bathyarchaeota archaeon | reverse complement strand
GCCGAAGGCTGTGAGGCTGGCGGAGCCTCGGTGGGCCGCGGCGAAGGCGTCGTTTACGCAGAGGTCGAAGCATGGGGCGAGGGTCTTGACGAGCCCCGTCTCCGCGAGCTTCTCCGGGGGCGCGTCGAGGTTCTCGTCCTTGTGCATGCGTAGGTTGTTGAGGACCAGCACCTCCCCGGTCTTTAGCGCCTTTATGGCTTCGAGGGCCTTGGGGCCGTCGATGTCCTCGACGAAACTCACCCGGCCGTTGTGGTACATCTGGAGGACACGGGTGTGGGCCTCCAGGTTGGTGAAGTCGTACTTCCCGGGGCGGCTCTGGTGCGCGCCGAGCACCACCTTCGCCTCCCTCAGGTCCCTCAGGGAAGCCTCCGTCGCCCGTATCCTAGCGGCGTCGAGTATCCTCTTCGAAGCCGGGTCGAGGGGGCTGTTAATATCGACGCGGAGGAAGACGCGCTTCCCCTTCACGTCGACGTCGTTTAGCGTGAGAAAGTCGAACATTATGGGCACTCCTCGTGGGGTCGCCTCTCATTCAACCTGCGTCTGTCGTATAAAAGAGGTGTCGCCCGGATTCTGCCGCGTTTGGGGCTCAGACGCGGGTGAGCCGGAGGAGGGTGTCGCCCTCGTTGACGCTGAAGTGGGTGCGGAGGAATGTGACGGTGCCGTCGTGGGGGGCGCGCACCTCCTGCAGGTTCTCGCCGAGGAGGCTGTAGACGGTTCCGAGGAGCTGCCCCTCCTTCACCTTGGCGCCCACGTCTACGAGCTTCCTCCAGGCGCCGCCGTGCGTGGCGTAGAGGCGCCTCGACTCTGGGTCGACGGGCACCTTCCTGACGACCGGGTCGCCGGGGAGGATGCCGAGGTGGCGCATGAGGTTGTAGACGCCCTTGGCGAACCACCAGGCGTCCTTCTCCCGGACCGGGTAGGGGGCGCCCGCCTCCGTCATAACGCAGGGGATGCCGAGCCGGGGGACGACCTCGCCCGTGTTCCCGGCCACCGGCGCCGTCTCGACGTAGTCGACGTCCCAGCACCCCGCCATGTCGAGCATCCTGCCCCGCAGCGCCTCGTCCCCCGTCTCGAAGACGAAGACGCTCCGGGTGGCGTCCTCGCCGAGGTCGGCTGAGTGGGCGTCGACGACGGCGTCCGCCTTGCCGAGGAACTCGGTCCAGACGGCGTGGGCGACCCTCTTGGTGAGCGGCCCCTCCGGGTCCCCGGGCCAGACCCTGTTCTGGTTGAGGTGGTCCCAGGGGTTCTCGTAGGGGGTGCGCGCGTTGAAGCCGGTGGTGTTGACGACGGGGACTATGACGAGCCGCCCCATCAGCGTCGATGCGTCAAGCTCCTCGATTATCCGGAGCAGCCCCTCGAGGGGCGTGCACTCGAGGCTGTGGACGCCGCCGAGGACGCAGAGGGTCGGCCCGGGGAAGAATCCGTTGAAGGCGACCCAGGGGACCCTGACCTCGTGTGTGGAGGCCTCGGAGACGCGTATGTATCCCCTGCCGCGTGTGCCGGGCTGTACCTCGACGCCGCCTATGCTGAGGGCCACCGGCGCCACCTAGAGGGTGTAGTTGGCGAGGTAGGGGGTGCGCCAGTCCCTGTACCAGCCCACGACGCGCGGGCCGCCCTCATCGACGACGACCGTGTCGCTGCTCCAGAGCAGCTCGCCCTTCGGCCCCTCGACGACGGGGCGGATGACGAGCGCCATCCCCGGGCATATCCTTGTGTCGTCCTTCGCCGAGATGTAGGGGGCCTCGACGTCGGCGACTCCGATGCCGTGGCCGAGGGCGAGCCCCTCGACGAGCCTCGCCCCCCTCCCCTTCGCCGCGTCCCTCATCGCCTCGTAGACGTCGCTGCACTTGGCCCCGAGGCGGATGCAGGCGAGCGCCGCCTCCCGTAGGGCGACGAGGTGGCCGTATGCCTCCCTCTGCTCCGCGTTGGGGTAGCCCTGCGTCATGAGTCGGCAGCCCGTGGCCCAGTAGCCGTCGAGGCTGTAGCGAGCCTCCATCCTGACGTACTCGCCGGCCTCGAGCTTCTTCTCGTGGCCTATGCCGTAGTAGGGGGCGCGTGGCCAGAACTTGACGGTGCTGGGGCCGCTGGCTCCCTGGCTGACGCTGTGGCCGCCGACGACGTCGAGGCCGCGTTCGAGGCAGTGGACGCGCATCTCCTCGCTGAGGCTCATCTCGCTGCGGGTGCTCGTGACGAGGACGTGGTGCTGTGTGCCGAATATGCCGTGGTCGACCCTGTAGGCGGCGTCCTCGATGAGCTCCAGCTCCTCCTCCGTCTTGACGGCGCGTAGCTCGCGGATTAGGCCGTCGCAGCTCGCCCACTCGGCGCCGGGCAGCTGCTTGGCGAGGAGGTCGAGGGTGGACGCGGGGACCCTGAGTAGGTCGACGCCGATGCGGGCGTCCTTCTTGGCCTTGAGGACGTCGGCGGCGGCCTTGGCGAAGGCGTCCGTGCCCCCGCTGTAGGTCCGGGTCTTCTTGACGCTGCTGAGGGTCACGACGGTCTCCTCCCACTCCTCGGGGGCGATGACCGTGGGGTCGCCCCTGCGCGGCCAGACGACGGCGACGGGTGACTCGGGGTAGAGGGCGAGGAAGGGCAGTGCCGCCCCCGCCATGTAGGCGAAGTTGTCGGCGCCGGTCACTAGGACCGCGTCGAAGGTCGAGCCCTTGACCGCCGCGACTATCTTATCGTAGAGTTCCATGTCATTCATCCTCCTCAGTGGACGGCCCTGAAGCCCGTCACCTCGTATATCCGGTCCCAGCATCTGTACCAGCTGAGCTTCCTGGCGCCCTCGTGGGTGACCTCGTAGACGTCGCGGTCGACTATTATCTCCCTGCGTGGGCCGAGGGTGGCGACGCCGAGGGCGATGACGTTGCCGACCTTGAGCTCGTCGGGGTAGCCCTCGACGAGGTAGGGGGCCTCGAAGTGGCTGCAGCCGACGCCGTGGCCGACCGTGGGGCCGATGAGCTTTGCGCCGATCTTCTCGGCCTCGGACTTGACCTTGGCGTAGACCTTGTCGCACCTCGTCCCGGGCTTGAGCATGGCGACCGCGGCGAGCTTGAGCTCCTGGTTCTCCGCGTAGGCGTCCTCGACCTCGGGGGGCGCGTATCCGGTGTAGGCCATCCTGCTGATGCTGCACCAGTACCCCATGCTGTGGGCCGTGATGTCGTTGCGTATGAGCTGGCCCTCGTGGACGTCGCCGCGGTGTGGGGCGTACCAGAGGCGGGTGTCGTCGCCGACGGTGGTCGCCATGTGGCCGACGCCGCTGGCGCCGCTCTCGAATGCGTGCACCCTCACGCGCTCGACGAGCTCGGGGACCGTGTAGCCGGGGCCCCAGAGCGTCCCCTCCAGGTGGTTGAGTGCGTGTATTATGCCGCGGTCGGCGAACTCGCAGCTCTTCTCGATGAGGGCGACCTCGGCGGGGTTCTTGACGGCCCTCGCCTCGCTCAGGACGCCGTCGACGGGGACCAGCTCGGCCTTAGTGGCGGCCTTGACCGCCTCGACGAGCCCAGCGGTGGCGCGCGTCTCGTCGAAGCCGAGCTTCGCCTTAGCGAGGCCCATCCCGGTCAGGGTCTTGGCGAGCGTCTTCGCGAACGCGGCGGGGTGCGGCCCGTCGTTCTCGTCGTAGGCGACCGCTGCCTCCATCCAGCCCTGATCCTTGACTGCCTGGAGCCAGTCGGCGGGTGTGACGACGGCGCAGGTGTCCCCCTCGGAGGGCACTATGGCCGCGGCCTGCCTCTCCGGGTAGTTCTCGGCGAAGGGCAGCGTCGCGCCCGTGAGGTAGCGGAAGTTGTCCGCTCCGAAGACGACGAAGGCGGAGCAGCCGCTCGCGTCGACGAGCCTCCTGACGACAGTTTCATCCATGGATACTTCTCCTTTTTTAGAACGGGTTAGAGTATCGGGACCGGGCGTTAAGAAACTATGCCCGGGGGTGGGGAGGCTACCTGATCTTGACGTACTCGTACGCCTTCGTGGCGTTCTCGAGGCAGTACTGGACCCTCTCGAAGCCCGAGCGTAGCTCGGCGGCGTCCGCGCCGACCTTCTTGGGGTCCTCACCGTCGACGACCACGCGCTTCATGAGCTCGGCGACCTCCACCATCTCGGCCTCCTTCATGCCGAGGCGTGTGAGCTCGGCGGTGCCGAGGCGTATGCCCCCGGGGTTCATGTAGTGGCGCCCCTCCTTCACGTCCCAGGGCAGCAGGTTGCGGTTGATGATTATCCCCGCCCTCTCCAGCTGCTTTTCGACGGTGCCGCCGTCGCCGTACTTGGTTATGTCGATGAGGAGCATGTGGCTCTCCGTGAAGCCCTTGTGCTCGGCGAGCACCTTGAAGCCGCCCTCGTAGAGGGCCTGCCCGAGCGCCTTGCTGTTCCTGATTACCTGTGTTGCGTATGCTTCGCCGAACTGGAGCATCTCTGCGGAGGCGATGGCTACGCCGGCGAGGGCGTGGAGGTGGTGGTTGCTGACGAGGCCGGGGAGCGTCGCCTTCTTGATGGGCTCGGCGTACCTGTCCCAGCTGAGCACGGTGCCGTGCTGGGGGCCGAAGAAGGTCTTGTGGGTGCTGACCGTGACGGTGTCGGCGCCCTCCCTGAGGGGGTCCTGGAACCTCTTCCCCGCGATTAGGCCGCTGACGTGTGCGCTGTCGTAGTGGATCATGGCGCCGGCGTCGTGGAAGACGCCCGCGAGCTCCTCGACGGGGTGGGGGAAGGGGAAGACGCTGCCGCCGAATATGACGAGCTTGGGCGCCTTGCCCTCCTCGACGAGCTTTACGAGCCTCTGCGCCGTCTTGTCGACGTCGATGTTCAGCTCTTCGTAGTCTAGTGGTAGGTACTCGACTTCGAGGCCGGTGACGGCGCCGGCGGTGCCGCCTAGGTTCTTGCGCCCGTATGTGATGTGGCCCCCGCATGTGATGGGGAGCGCCATGATGGTGTCCCCGGGCTCCGTGAAGGCGGTGTAGACGACGAGGTTCGAGACGACCCCCGATGTGGGGCGGGGGTCGACGAACTCTGCCCCGAAGAGCCTCTTCAGGAGGTCTATGCAGATAGACTCGACGCGGTCGATGTACTCGCAGCCGGCGTAGACGCGCTCACCGACCCAGCCCTCCGCGTAGCGGTTGCCGAAGTCGGTGGCCAGGGCCTCGCGGACGGCGGGGCTGGGCACGTTCTCGCTCGCTATGAGGGGTATGAACCTGTTGAAGGCGCGGTGGTGCTCCTGGAGCGCACCCAGCACGTCGTCGTAGTACTGGCGGGGCGTCTTGGCGCTCATGATTATCAGGATGAGCCCCGAAGCTGGTTATTTATGCTTTACCGAAAAAAATCGGCAGAGTAACGGTCAGTAGAAGTGCTGAATCTCGATGACGTAGCCCTCGGGGTCCTTGAGCATGAACTGGCGCAGCCTCATCCCGGGCTCGTCGTGGGGCTCGCTCATCGTCTCCACGCCCATCCTCTTGAAGTGGTTATACCAGGCGTCCACGTCGGGGACGAGGATGGTCACCATCACGGGCTTGCTCTTCGCCGGCTTCAGGCTCCCCTTCTTGCCGTCCACCAGCCCAATGTTGGCGGTGCTCGTCAGCTTGAATATCTTAGCCCAGCCCTGGTCGATGATCACCTTGAGGCCCATCACGTCCGTGTAGAACCTCACCGCATCGGCGAGGTCGTCGTAGTAGAGAAACGTCACCAACCCGTCTATCTTCGGCAATCCGCGCACCCGTCTTGACCTGTGCCCGACGGCTTATGAGCTTGGCGCGTTTACCGTCGGGTGACGCTTGATAAGCGTTATAATCAGGGCTACCCCAGATCTTCATGATTTCTATGAGCCTGATCGACAAGCCACGCGGGAGCGGGGAGCTGCGGTGGGTCTCGACGGGTTGGCTCGAGAGCCACCTCGGCGACGACATGACCATCCTCGACACCCAGCCGGACTGTCACGACTACTTCCTGGCGCACGTACCGGGGGCTGTCCACCTAGAGGACAACGCCCTGAACTTCCCCCTACTCAGCGACTACACCCGGGAGACGATAAGGACCTACGGCATCGAGTTGCACGACTTCGCTGGGCTGAAGGGCTACACGGTGGCGAAGAGGAGCGTCTTCCTCCTCGACGGGGGCGGCGTCGTCAGGTGGAGGTGGGTCTCGGACGACCCCGGCGTTGAGCCGGACTACGCCGAGATCAGGCGCCAGCTGGGGAGGTTCTA
>JAUYEB010000182.1 GCA_030691555.1 Candidatus Bathyarchaeota archaeon | reverse complement strand
AAGGCGTCTTGCTGATTCATGAAGCTCAGCCGCAAGGCGATCGTCTCCATCCTGATCATCGTCGTCTTGGGATTGTCCAGCATCGTCGTCTGGACCCAGTTCTTCGCCCCGCCCAAGGAGGTGGCCGTCTTCGAGACCTCCCTGGGCACCATCGAGATACAGCTCGACAGGCAGAAGGCACCGATAACCGTTGAGAACTTCGTCAAGTACGTCAAGGCGGGCTTCTACAACGGCACCGTCATCCACAGGGTCGAGCCCAACTTCGTCTTACAGGGCGGCGGCTTCACCGCGACCGCCGAGAAGACGCCGGGTACCCCCATAAAGCTGGAGTCTAATAACGGCCTCAAGAACCTCGCCGGGACGATCGCCATGGCGCGAACAAGCGTCCCCGACAGCGCCACGAGCCAGTTCTTCATAAACCTCGTCGACAACACCGACCTCGACTACTCCTCCACCGCGTTACCCGGCTACGCGGTCTTCGGGAAGGTCGTGGCGGGGATGAGCGTCGTCAACTCGATAGCCGCGGTGAAGACGGGGACGAGGGGCATCTTCCTCCCCGCCTACAACCAGACCTACCCCTTCCAGAACTGGCCCCTCCAGGACGTCGTCGTCACGGGCGCCTACATGAAGCCGTAACCCTGAAACGGGGACGCGCAGCATCAGACCCATGGGCGACGAGTCCGTCTACACTGGCTGGATGTACAGGGGCCGGAGGCCACCCTCCGACTCGGCTTACTTCGAGAACATGAGCCGGTGCGTCTTCCAGTCCGGCCTCAACTGGGCGACCATTGCCTCGCGCTGGCCAGCCTTCAGGGGGGCCTTCGAGGGCTTCGACATCGCCAAGGTGGCCGGCTACGGGGCGGAGGACATCGCCCGCCTCATGGGGGACGCCAGGATCATCCGGAACAGGAGAAAGATACTCGCCACCATACACAACGCGCGCGAGTTCGAGCGGATCATCCACGAGAGCGGCGGCGTAGCTGCTTGGCTCGACGGGCTCGACAAGTCGAACAACTACCAGGGGGTAATAAAGAGGGTGCTGCAGCGGTTCAAGCACGTGGGCGCGACCTCCGTGCCGCTCTGGCTCTACTCGGTGGGGGAGGACATCGACGTCTCAACCCTCGTCGAGTCGAGGTTCGGGAAGGAGTAGGGCGTCACCGAGATAACACGGAGCGGGGCTCCATAACCCCATTTAAGGAGCGGCCCCCCGGGCAGACATGCGGGGGAGGTGGTGTCCAGACTAATTGACCAATCTTAAGCCTCTTGATACACACCCAGTCTTTTTGATGCCTCTGCCTCGAGATCCCGTCAGAGGCTGAGGATCTCCTTCTTCGACCAGAGGTAGTCCTCGACGAGGGCCTCGCCGAGGTTCCTGGGGTCGGCGAAGAAGACGCGGCCGTTGTTCACCTGGGCTATGCGCTTCGCCATCTCGCGCAGCTCGGGGTCGTCGTCGAGCATGACGACGTTGAGGAGTATGTCGTGGAGGCGGTAGATGCGGACCTCCTCGACCACCGCCTCCATCGCCTTCTTGAAGCCTACGAACTCGCCGTCGAGGAAGTTTGGGGCGGAGTCGGTTATGAGGTGTGCCTGCTTGTTGCCGGGCTCCATGGCGACGGCGAGGCGGAAGGCTCGTAGCGGCCGTCGTATGTCGGTGAACTGCTGGGGGACGGCGACGCCGGGGAGCTCGTAGGGCTCCACCAGCTTCGTCTCCTCGCTGAAGGCGTAGACGCGCAGCCTGTCCTCGGGGAACTCGAGGCGCATCAGCTCGCTGAGGGCGAGGGCGGTCTCGACGGCTGCCTCCATCTTCCCCTTCTTCTTCATGGAGGCGCTCTGGTCGACGAGGACGCCGAAGTGGACCTCGGTGGCGTGGCGGCTCTCGTGGATGCGTAAGTCGCTGGTCCTCATCTCGCGGAAGCCGCCGCCACGCTCGATGGCGGCCATGAGGGTCCGCTCGATGTTTATCCTGTCGTACGGGTCGCCGGGCTCGTAGGGGCGGTAGGTGGCGGCGAGCCAGGGCCCGTGGCCGACGTCCTCGACCCTGTGGGCGCCCAGCCCCTTGCGGGCGAGGTTCGTGAGGATTCTGCTGAGGAAGCCCCTGCCGAGCAGCTGGGCGCCCTTGCTCGTGAGGACGACGCCCCTGCTCCTGCCGTCGAGGAGCCCCCTCTGTTCGAGGTCGCGGAGGGCCTCGTCGAAGTCCTCCTCGCTGACGGCGTGGGGCTCCGCGTCGAGCTGCTCGATCTGCTCCCTCAGCCCCTCCATGTCGCCCGTGAGCTCCAGCTCCCTGAGCGCCTCCTCCTCGCCCTGCCCCTCAAGGAGCTTCTCGACGGCCCTCATCATCATCTCGGCCTTGAGCCTCTCTAGCTGCTCCTCGAGCTCCTCGCGCCTCCTCCTGTTGGCGAGGAGCCTCTCCTCGGTCTTCTTCTTGACCCTCTCCATCATCTGGGAGTCCTGGTCGAGGCCCTTCCCCATCTGCATCTTGGCGGCGTCGCGGAGGAGCTCCAGGGTGTCGTCCGCGATGTCGCTGCAGGGGTTGGGGCGCTGCACGGCTACTCCATCCGCTTGGGGGCGTAGGCTTCCTCGATCTTGGCGTCTACGTGCTTGTTTGAGACTAGGGCGTGGGCGAGGAGCTCTAGGGCGCTCCTCCTGTAGTCGCGGAGCGTCTCCGGGTCGACCGCTTCGGGGCTGTCCCTGATAAGGTCGCCGAGGCCGCTTACGAGGCTGGGGCTCTCCCAGGGCTGGTTCTCCTCCATGAAGCGGACGGCACGGTAGGCGGCCTCGTGGTCGGGGAGGTTGTCGAGCACGTCTCCGCCGGCGAGGGCGGCGTTTATCTCCCCCGCGAGCTGGCGCGGGTCCACGTCGACGCCCTTGAGTATGGTGGCGCCGACGTCGCGCGCCGCGTACCAGAGGACGTCCTCGACGACCTCGTCGTTCTTCACCATGAAGGCGGCGGGGCTGTCGTCGAAGCCGACTAGGTCGGCGCGGAGCCTTATCCTGCCCCTGAGGGCTAGCTTGAGCCCCTCGGCGGCCTCCCGGAGGCCAGCGACACGCCTCCCCCACCGCTCCGTGGAGCTCAGGGTGTGGTCGAGGCTCTTTATCGTGCCCCTGATGCTGCTGCCTCGGTCTATGTTGGGGCAGTCCCTCGTGTACCGGACGGTCTTCTCGACGGCGTCGACGACCCACCAGGGGGCCGATGCGCGTCGCCTCAGCTCCTCCGGCTTGGCGTAGATGGGCTCCTCCGTCGTCGTCTTCGTCCTGTCGAGGAAGAACTCATCGTGGACCCTGAAGCCCTCCTTGAGCATTATCTCGCGCTCGACGTCCTCCTCGGGGAGCGCCATGGGGATGAGTTCGAGCCTGTCCAGTAGTGGCTCGGGGACCCTGTTGACGTGGCTGAAGCCGGTGGGGTTGCCGGTGGCGACGAAGAAGATGTCGATTGGGCGCACCCAGTTGTACTCCTCCAGGACTATCTTGCCCTCCTGGAGCATGGGGTGGAATAGGACCTGGACCTTCGTGGGTATGGCTGGTAGCTCGTCTACGCAGACGACGCCCCGGTTGCCCCTGAGTACGCCGGTGCCTATGAAGGCGCGGGGATCCGTCGGACTCTCCCCCTGCACAATGGCTTGGATGTCCTTAACCCCGAGTATCTTGGCCTC
>JAUYEB010000012.1 GCA_030691555.1 Candidatus Bathyarchaeota archaeon | reverse complement strand
CGGACCAGCGGATGCGACCTCTCTGGCGAGCCGCTTTATGGCGGCGTTGTTCGCAGTCTTTGGCCGGTCCTTGTCGGTGACCACGGAGCCGCCGAGCTTCAGTACGTCCAGCCTAGAGCCTCCTCGTCGTCACTCCCTCGTCGGTGAGGTTCACCCTCATGGAGTAGCCCCTCGCGGCCCTGATGCCCTTCTCGACCATGCCGAGGTGCTCCTCCTCCGCGAGTGCTATCATGCATCCCCCGCCTCCCGCGCCGGTGAGCTTCGCCCCCAGCGCGCCCTCGCGCCTCGCCGCGTAGACTAGGTCGTCGAGCTCCTGGGTCGAGACGCCTATCGAGGTCAGTAGGCCGTGGTTGATGTTCATCAGGTCGCCGAGCTTGCCCGTGTCCCTGCGTAGGAGGGCGTCGAGGCCGGTCTGGGAGAGGCCCGCCATGGTGTAGATTATGGGGTCGACGACCTCGGGGTTCCTGTCCTTCAGCTCCTTGACACCCTCGACCATGTTTCGGGTGGAGCGCTTCTTCCGCGTGTTGCCTATGACGAAGGGGAGGGGCTTGTCGAGCTTTAGCCTCTTTAGGCCGACGCCGCGCTCGTACCTCATTATCCCTCCGTAGGTCGCTATGCTGTTGTCGGCTCCGCTGGGGTTGCCGTGTATGACCTTCTCCCCCTCGAAGCTCAGTTCTGCGATCTTTTCCTTCGAGAGGTTGCCGTCGAATAGCTCGCCGACGGCGGCCGTGGTGGCGACGCATACGGCGGCGGAGGAGCCTAGGCCGACGGCTATGGGGATCATGCTGCGGACCTTGAGGTTGACGCCGCCGTCGACGCCGAGGTGGGCCATGACCTTGCGGGTCGCGACCTCGAGGGCCGCCATGTTTCTACCTCTCCACACCTTCCCCGTGACGGCGGTGTACTCGCCGTTGTCGAAGTAGCCGGAGAAGCCGAGGTCCTCGGAGTCGATGTATACGCGTTTGTCGTCTCGTTTGGAGGCGACGACGCTGGCGCGCCTGTCGACGGCGAGGAGTATGGCGGGTCCCCTGTAGACCACGCTGTGTTCTCCGAACAGGATCATCTTGCCCGGGGCCGTCGCCTCTGCGCTCATCTATTGCACCGCTCGGGTGATCTTCGCCGAGGCGTATCCGACGACCGCCCCCCGGTCACCCGTTATATCCCCGCTCGTGTGGTATGATAAGATTTCTGCCCGGTCCGCCCCGAACGCCTTCGACGCGACGATGGCGGCCGACACAGGGCCGTAGCCGCACATGGTGATGTGGTTGGTCTGGACGACGCTCTGTACGCGTTCCTCGTCCATCGCCTCTAATGCGTCGAGGACGAGCCTGTCTTTCCTGGCGGCGGATTGCTGGGGCTCCTGGTGGGTCATGTCGGTCGAGGCGATGATGATCACGTTCCTCTCCGCCGCGGCCTTGGCGACCGCTTCCCCGATGTTTCGGCTCGTCTCCAAGTCCTGGAACCCCATGCAGATCGGGACGATGCCGACCGACGAGCCGTAGAGGTACTGGAGGAAGGGTAGCTGCACCTCGATGGAGTGCTCGTAGAGGTGGGCGGACTCGTCGATGTCGATGATCCCGGATGCCTTGAAGACTGCGTTGGATAGGTCCGGGTCGATCTTGAGCCTACCGAGCGGCGTCTCCCAATACCCCTCGGCCATGAGGGATACGGCGCTCCCGAGCCCCGTGTGGTTGGGGCACAGTATGATCGCCGTCTCGGGGGCCTCCTCCTCGGAGAGGGCGAAGTAGCTGTGGGCGGCGACCGGCCCGCTGTACATGTAGCCGGCGTGTGGGCAGACTATCCCGGTGATGGTTCGGGGCTTCTCGCCTTTGGGTGGAAGCTTGCCGGGGCCAAGGGGGTGCTTGAAGCAGTCTTCGATGTCCCGTCTGAGGCGCTGTGGATCGCTGGGATAGAAGCTCCCCGCGACGTGGGGGCGCCTCACGGACAAAGTGGGCCCTCCTAGCTGGTCTCGAATTCGTCGATGCTGAACCGCATCTCGCCGCTGGCGGGCAGCTCGTTTCGCTCCTTGAGTATCTCGCGTGCGATGAGCCAGAAGGCGATGGCGAGGGCGCGGCGGCCCTTGTTGTTCATGGGTATGATGAGGTCGACGTTGCTCTTGTTGTTGTCAGTGCTGGCGAGGGCGATGACGGGGACGCGGATCTGGCCAGCCTCGACGACGATCTGGTCGTCGGCCAGGCTGTCGGTGACGATTACGAGTGCCGGCTCGAAGAAGCCCGCGTACACGGGGTTCGTGAATGTGCCCGACGTGAACCTGCCGGTTATGGACTTGCAGCCCACTACCTCGCAGAACTTCTCGACGGGGCTCCTCCCGTAGCGCTTGCTCGAGGCGACGACCACCTTGCTGAGGTTAATGCGGCTGAGGAACTTGGCGGCTACCTTTACGCGCTCGTTCATCTGCTCCATGTCTAGGACGTAGAGGCCGTCCGGGCGGACCTTGTAGATGAATGGCTCCATGTCCTTGGTCTTCACGCGTGTCCCGATGTGGACGCCCGCTGATAGTAGGACCTCCTGCGGTAGCAGTAGGTTCTCGTTGATCGGCTGCTGTGCCTCATTCTCCGGTTCCAACTAGTTTCCTCCCTTTACCTCTAGACCCTTCTGTCCTTCGTGGAACTTGATCACGTCGTCTATGATCTCGACGTGGGAGAGTATCATGCGGCGGCAGCAGTAGCGTGTGACGCCGAGGTCGTCGAGGACCTTCCCGGGTTCTTCACCGGCGTCGACGCGCTTCTTGAACGGCTCCCACTTGTCTGCTACGACCTTCCCGCATGAGAAACACCTCACGGGTATTATCATTCTTTCAGTCTCCTTCCCACGTCTCTGTGGCGATTCCACCTTGTCAAGTATCAGGAGGAATAAAAATACTTCTAATCTGGCTATTCTGATTCCTTTTTCGGCTTCTCTATACCCGCCTTCCTGCGGAGCGTCTTTATCGTGCCGGAGGCCCGCTCGACCCTGAAGGCGGCGGGTGTGTCGGATACGCTCACGATCGAGGCGAGGGACGCACGCAGGAACCTCTCGGTGTCGTGCGTGCACCTGACGATGCCGTTCCTCGTCGCCTCGTTGTACTCTATGAGGTTGGGGTCGATGAGGGAGAACCCCTTGGCGCCGTAGAGCACATCTATCGAGTCCCTCAGATTCTCCCAGATGGTCTTCTCGTCGGGGGCCGCGTCCGTCGAGACCTTGAAGAGTAGGTAGCGGCGCCTGACCGATCTCACCGGCATCATGGCCCCTCCCCTAACTTGTCGCGGTTCCTCTCCAGGATGGCCTCGGGGATGGTCGAGATCATGTCGGAGGCGTATTCCTCGTCTATGTCGAGCAGGCTCGCCAGGGCGGTGAGGGCCCTCGGCTCGCGCATGGCGAGGGGCGTGGCCGCGCCGCTCGACAGCACGACGGGTATGTCGTGCCTCGTCGCGACGGCCAGGTCCCGCTTTATCATGTTTATCGCCTTGGCTAGGCGGGTTGGGCTGGTCGCTATGAGGTCGGAGGCGTTGATCTCGTAGGCGCGGCCCGTCCCCTCGGTCAGTGCTGCCTCGTGGTGGTCCAGCCAGTTCTGCTTCCTCTGGGCGGGGTCGTCGGGGAACTGGAGCAGGTCGACGCGGTCGTCCCTCGCCGCCATCCTCGCGACCTCCTTCGAGAGGCACTTCACGGAGATTATGGTGAATCTCCTCCTGCTCCTCTTCAGGGCGTCGAGGAGCTCCCCGCTCCTCCTGGCCTCGATGTCGACCCTGGTCGCGACGGTGATCCTGCCGTCGATTCCGTTCGCCTGCTTTGTCAGGGCGACGTGTCTATACCCCAGCTCGATGGCGAGGTTCGTCATCTCCTGCGCCTGCTCGGGGGTCGAGGGTCTGAGGTGCAGGTCCACGTAGTGCCTCACTCGGGGTCGTCCTCCTCGGCGTTGATTATGTACTCCCTTATTGTGACCGCCGGGTCGGCCTTGTGGGGGAGCTGGAACTTGAGCTTGATCCTGATGGGGTCGTTCTCATTGAGCGTTACCTTGCCGTTGAAGGCCTTCTGCTTGTCTAGGCGCAGGTAGAGGTTGCCCTTGGGGTCGACGCGGTTCGGCAGCTCGTCCAGTAGGGTCTGCCTGTCGATGCTGGAGAGCTTGTTGACTATGTTGGCGAGGAGGTCCGTGGCCTCCGTCTTCTTCGTGGTCTTCGAGGTGAGGAGGGTTATGGGGTCGTCGTAGTGGCCGGAGAGGCGCTGGGACTCGAAGACGTGCTCGTACCGAGCTATCCTCTTTACGGCCTGCTTTACCTTCTCCTCGTCCTCGGTGGCGTGTGCGAAGACGCTTATCTCCGCTGCCTTCACGAGTCTCTCCTCGGGCATCTTGGCACCCTTTCGCTGTATTCGTCTTGCGCTGGCTTATTATGGGTTCTCCCGGGGGTGGTAACGCTTAATTGTGTTGGTGTTTCCATCCCTGCTGGTGCGGCCGTGGCTTAGCGGATAGAGCGTGGGCCTTCGGAGCCCATGGTCGCGGGTTCGAATCCTGCCGGCCGCGCCACCCTCAAACAGCTTATCAGGGGTTTAGCCGATGATAGTGGCGGTGACTTGTGTTTGGAGAAGACCATTTTATACGTCGAGTCGACGGGCTCAGGGGGCACCGATCTCGTCCTAGCCGCGGCTAAGAAGCGGGCTAAGGAGCTGAAGATCGGGGACGTCGTCGTCGCCTCGACGCACGGAGGGACGGCGATCAGGGCGAAGGAGGTCTTCGCCGATCCGAAGCTCAACCTCGTGGCTGTCGGCATCGCTGAGGGCTACAGGGAGAACGGCTGGTGCTTCACCGACGCGGAGAAGGCGCGGCTGGAGAAGGCGGGGATCAAGCCTCTAGTCGCGAGCCACGCGCTCGGGGACGGAGTCGCGAGCAGCTTCACGGAGAAGAGCGGTGGGAAGAGCATCGAGGAGGTCGTCAGGGACACCCTCTACCGCTTCGGGCAGGGGATGAAGGTCTGCGTCGAGATTACGCTCATGGCGGCAGACGCGGGGCTCATACCCATGGACAGGGAGGTCATGGCGATCGCGGGAACCGCCGAGGGTACGGATACCTGTATAGTTGTCAAACCGGCTTACCCGAGGAAGTTCTTCGAGCTGGAGATCAGGGAGATCGTGGCGAAGCCCCGGAGCCTCTCGTAAAAGTTGCTTAATTGTCTCGTTTTTGTACATAAATGACGGCGGAGTGGCTGGTTTTCTAGCTTCTTTCGGCGATCGGCCTCGTTTTATGGCTCGGATTCTCTACCCCCCTCCCCCTTTTTTTGAGGGAGGGCGACGTTGGCGGCCGGTTATGCCGAAGAGCGTATTGGAACTGATAAAAGAGGTTGGGGGAATGGTCTATGGTTTGTAGAAGTAGGGGAAGGCTCCGTAGACCTTGATGCCGAGTATGAGGTTCTCGACGGTTATGTACTCGTTGGGCTGGTGGGCGACGCCGCTGATGCTCGTGCCGTAGCCGAGGCTGGGTATGCCGGCGATCTTGCTCGTGCTTATCCCGTCGGTGCCTCCGGTCAGTATCTTCACGCTGGGCCTCTTGCCAGTGGCCTTCTTTATGGTATTGGTGAGCTGCTTGGCGAAGGGAGTGTTGGGGTCCTCGTAGAAGCCGGCCTTGTCGCCGAGCTTCCCGCTGGCCTTGGCGTGGGTCTCCCGCCCCGCCGCGACCTCGACTCCGGGGACGCCCGCGGCCTTTACTATGCGTTCGATCTCATTCCTCACGGCGGAGACGCTTGCGCCGGGCGTTAGGCGTATGTCGAACTCTGCCTCCGCGTAGTCGGGGACGACGTTGATCTTGACCCCGCCGTTTATGATGTTGCAGGTGACCGTCGGGTAGTTGAAGAGGCGCCTGACGTTCCTCTGGAGCTCGGGGGTCTTCGCCTCGCCCATGTAGAACTTGACGCTGTCCCTGATGGGCTTGTTGAGCTCCGCTGGGAGCTCAAGCTTGAAGTTGCCGATCTTGTAGACCTCGGGGATGACCTTGATGAGCTTCATTATGGCGTTGTCGCCCAGGAAGGGCGTGCTGCCGTGGGCCGTCTTCCCCTTGGCGATGAGGCGAGTCTGGGCCCCGCCCTTGCAGCCGAGGTCGATGCTCGGGCTCTCGGCGCCGCCGCCGTTGCCGTCGCCGATTACGCAGACGTCGCCCTTGAGGCGGCCCGACTCGGCGAGCCACTTAGCGCCGGCCCCTCCGCCGATCTCCTCGTCGGCGGTGAACCAGAACTCCACGGGGTGGGGCAGCCTCATCTTGCTCAGTATGCGGGCGCTGACCATGGCGGCGGCACAGCTTCCCTTCATGTCGCTGCTGCCCCTGCCGTGGACGACGCCTCCCGTTATCACGCCATCGTAGGCGGGGTACTTCCAAGCCTCCGACTTCCCCTCGGGGACGACGTCGATGTGCCCCACCCAGAGAATCTTGTGATTGGACTTGCCGGGGAGCCTCCCGACTATGTTCGGCTTCTTCGGGTCCTGCGCGTGGACCTCGTGCTCTATCCCGTGCTTCTCCAGGTACTCGGCTATGTAGGGGACGACCTCGTCGGTGCGCCCCTCGGGGTGGGCCGAGTTGAACCTGACGAGCCCAGATGTGAGCTCGGCTACTTCCTTACCAGCCTTGTCGGCTTCGGCGAAAATCCTTGCTATGCTCATACGGGTGAAAAGGGGGCGGAAGGTGGTTTTACCACTTTCCCTATATCTACTTGAGGCCGGTCTTCGAGATCTGCTTCATCACCAGGAAGATTATGAGGGCTATGATGACGAAGTCCACGAGCGTACCCAAGAAGTCGCCGAAGAGGAACTTTATGGGCCCAACCAGCGTCACGGCGGTTCTCCACTCTCCGTTGGGGGTTATAACGGCGATGATCGGCATCAACAGGTCGTTTACGAGCGCCGTCACGAGTCTACCCGCGGCACCTCCTATGATGAACGCCACGGCGAGCCCTATGACGCCGTACTTGTTCAGGAAGTCCATGAACTCCTGCGAGAACGTCTTCTTCGCGGGCGGAGGGGGCGCGGCTACTGTCTTCGGCGTGAGCAGCTCCTTGATCGCCTTCAGCTCCTCGATCATCTTCTCCTGATGCTCTTTGGCTGACATTACAAGCTCGTTGATAGTGGGCGGGAACGTAGAAAAGGCTGTTGTCTAGGGTATGCTCCGCTCCTCTAGGCGCTTGAGGAGGGCGTCCATCTTCTCGGGGAGCAGCTTCCTGATGGGGAGCTGGTAGGGGCACCGCGTCTCGCAGGCGCCGCAGTCGAGGCAGGCCGCCACCTTCGGCGCGGTCTCCCTGGTCTGCTTTATTGTGCCCTCGGTCCACCCCATGCGCCTGAGGGTGCTCATCTCGGTGCGTAGGACGAAGCTGATGGGGATGCCCACGGGGCATGGCTGGCAGTATTCGCAGGCGGCGCAGAACTCGTCGCCGAGGGCGGCGCGGTCCATCTCGATCGAGTCGAGCTCGTCCTTCGACAGGGTGAGGCTGCCGCCGCAGACGGCGACGTTCTCCTCGACCTCGGCGACGCTCTGCATCCCGGGGATGGTGAGGTTTGCGTTCTCGTCGGCGAGGACGAACTTCAGCGCGGTGCTCGCGTTCGTGAACGCGCCTCCGCCGAAGGGCTTCATTATGATGGTGCCAACATCCATCTTATTGCAGGCGGGTAGCAGCTCCTTGGAGGGCTCTAGGGCTATGTAGTTGTACCCGACCATGACGGTCTCGAATGGGCTGCCCCCTCCGACTATCTGGGTGAGGAATGTGGGGCTGTGGCTCGTCACGCCTATGTGGCGGGCGATGCCCTCATCCTTGATCTTCAGAATCTCCTCGAAGGCCCCGCCGGGGGCGTTGAGGGTCTTCCACCCCTCCCCCGTCACGTTGTGGAGCTGGTAGAGGTCGAGGTAGTCGGTGCGGAGGTTCCTGAGGCTGGTCTCTAGGTTCTCGCGCAGCTCCTTCGCCGTCTTGGCGTGGCTCTTCGTGGCAACGTATACGTCCTCCCTGACGCCCTCGAGGGCCTTGCCTATGCGCTCCTCGCTCGTCGTGTAGCCTCGGGCGGTGTCGTAGTAGTTGATGCCCAGCTCGTGGCAACGCTTTACGACCCTGATGGCCTCCTCCTCGGAGACCCTCTGTATGGGTATCCCGCCGAAGCCGATCTCGGTGACGCTGAGGCCGGTCTTCCCGAGCCTCCTCCTCTTGAGAACCATATTTGAGGGTGAGGTATTTGGATTAATAAATGGTTCAGTGGTTAGGCTGCCCGAGCCACCCAGTCACCTTGGATAAGCCGGGTGAGACGGTGTTCCTCACGGGTAACGAGGCGTTCAGGGAGTCTAAGTGACTCCCTACCCTTCCTCCCAGAGCTTGAAGCTGAGTGGGGAGACCTCGTCAGCCGTCTGCTTGAGGTAGTGGTGCTCGGGTATCCGTGCCCAGATGTCCTCCCCCGCCTCCTGGACGTCCCTGAGCAGCCTCTTCTCGTCGATCGTGGTGAGCTTGCCGTCCTCGACCACAACTTTTCCGTCCACGATCACCCATTTGACGTCGGCGCGCTGGCTGCTGTTTATCAGGTTCTTTACGGGGTCGCGGTAGGGGACGCCGTTGAAGGTCTCCATGTCGACGACGGCGATGTCGGCTAGCGCCCCGGGTGCGAGGCGGCCCAGGTCGCTCCTCCCCAGCCCCCTGGCGCCGCCGAGGGTGGCGCTGTTGAAGATGTCCCCGCTCGCCCCGCTGTGGCAGTCCCAGTCCGCCAGCTTCGAGGTGTAGCTCGCCATCCTCATCTCGTTGAGCATGTCCTGGGGGACCGTGTCGGTGCCTATGCTGACGTTGACCCCCGCCTTGAGGTAGGCGGTGTGGCTGTGCATCTTGTTGCCACGCTTGACGAAGACGAGTGGGTCGTGGCTCACCGTGGCTCCGCTCTCGGCGAGTATGGCGAGGTCGCCGCCGTCCACGGGCGGGTAGCTGACAAGCGGGTGGCCGGTTATCGCCCAGCCGTGGCCGACGATGAGGTCGGGACCGAGTAACCCCGTGTCGCTCAGGAACTCGATGGGCGTCCTGCGGTACATCCTGATCATGTTGTTGAACTCGACCAACCACTGCCCGGCGTGGATGGTGACGGGTGTCTTCAATTCGTTGGCTTTAATGCGGATCGCCCTCTGCAGGTCGGCGCTGCACTTGTCGACGGTGTCCCCGTAGATGGCGGGGATGAGTCGCCCCCCGCAGGCGCCGGCGTAGGTCTTGGCGAACCTCTCCGCCTCGTCGAGCTTCTTCAGCCCCACTTCGAGGCCGAGCCACTTGGTCCTGAGGTCGGCGGCCTGGCTCCGGTCCCAGACACCGTCCGCCACGATGGGGCTCTCGGTCGCCCTGATGCCTAGCTCATCTATGACCTTGACCGCATTCTCGGCGCCCAAGTTGGGCACCATGCTGATCTCGACGATTGTGGTGTTCCCGCTCTTGAGGCACTCCGCGAGGCTGAACTTGGCGAAGACCTCATAGTCTGGTCCCCTCATGGCCTGCCCGAGGGCTGTGAGGTTCTCGCCGAGGCTGCTCATGTAGAAGTGGCGGGCGCCAGTGTCGTCGATGAACCCCTTGTCCTTCGGCGCGGTGGCTGCGTGTATGTGGGTGTTTATGAGGCCCGGTATCACGAGCCCTGTCGGGGCGTCGATCCAACGGTCGACCTTCCCATCGTAGGACTTGCCCACATACTTGATCCGCTTACCCTCGACGACGACCACGCCGTCGCGGATGATCCTGTGCTCGACGCCGTCGAAGCCGATGACGAACCTACCCCTGATTCCCAGAGACATGGGGGATGAGTGTTGCATTGGAGTTAAAAGCGTGGAGGCACGACGACCATGGCCCCCGGTTTTCTACTAGGAGAAAGGATTCACTTCTTCGCTTCTTTCTCCTTCTTCTTCTTCCTCTTCTCCTCTCTCTCCTTCTTGGTCATCGGTTTGCTCTTCGCGGTGTGCATACCCATAACAATAGCCTCACAGATTAGTTGCAGCTAATGATACATAAATCTATCAACAGATCACGAGTGCGATAGCGCGAAGACGACCGCTAAATCCGTTGGCCGAGCAGCAGGCTCGCCACCACGGCGAGTATCAGTATGTCGACCGTCTCCGCCAGGGTGATCTTCCAGTTCACCCTGGTCTTCCTCGACCTGTATCGGACGAGGAAGACGCCCACTATGACCGCCACGAAGCCCAGCGAGACCAGGATGTCGAGGGGGCTGGGGAGATAGAGGTACAGGGAGATGGGTATGATGCCAGCGAGGAACGTGGTCACCCCGCTAACGAGGGCGGCCTTCATGTTCGACCTGTTGAGGTCCTTCCTGAACATCTTGAAGAGTCGGGACACGAGGCGGAGGCTCTTCTCCCGCTTATCCTTGTCGGGGATGTCGTCGAGGCTGAAGTTTATGATCCTCTGGAGGCTGATCATGTCGCTGAGGTCCTCCGTCTTCCCTCCGAGGAAGAAGCTGCTGAAGTTAGTCAGGGAGACGCTCGCAAGCGTCAGCAGCGTCGCGAATATCGTGTGGGGGGTGTCCAGGTTCGTCAGGTAGCTGCTGAGTATGACGACGAGGCCCGTGATGCTCCCGTCAGTGAGCCCCGTCACGATCTCTAGGATCGGCTCCTCGCCTACGAAGAGGTTCTCCCACTCCCCGCTCAGGAGCACGCCGCTGCTCGTCAGCTCGACCATCCCCCCCTCGTCGACGGTGACGAGGCCCTCCGCCACCATCTCCGCCAACGCCTCCTCGAACTCCGAGGCGTCGACGCACATGTCGCGCCCGCAGATGCGGTCGAGCCTCTCCCGCAGATGCCTCTTCGACGCCCTCTTTTTATCCTGAAGCTCGAGAAGCGTCACGATCTTAACGACATCGGGGAGTTCCTGGATCTCGAACGACAAATCTATACACTCGCATACCCCACGACTGGGTGGCCGCGGCAACCTACTAACAACCCGTGTGTAAAAAAACGCTTCCCCCCAGAGGCGCCAAGAAAAAAAATCGTTATCTACAGCCACGCAAGTTGGCAACAGCACCTACACCGCAAGCCTTTAAAATCGAAGCCCCTCTGCTAGTGTTCGAGTGGTGAACAATGTCCCACCAATTCGATCACTAGAAGCCGACGAGGGAGACCTCAGGCGGCTTCTACTAAGAGCCCTGAACGATAACCAGGTCCTGATTCTGAGCAACATCGGCGGCAGGGGGGAGAGGGTTTCCCGCATCCTACAGAGGATAAGCGACACCCGCGGAGTCCCCCTCTCCACGCTGAAGCTCAACGCCAAGATACTACGGGAGCTCAGGCTCATCCGCTACGGCACCCTTTCGGAGCCTGACGAGGCCGAGCTGACCCCGCTGGGGAGGAACGTCCTCAGTGTGGTGGAGGACCCCGCCTACAGGTGCGCCCCCCTCTGCCCCACCCGGCGCGACCGCCCCCCGGGGCAGGTGTTTTAAACCCTACTCGGCACATCTATCCGATTGAAATGCCCGAACCGAAGAAGAAGATGAACGCCGAGGAGGAGCTCAAGGACATATACACGCGCCTCCACCCGCAGGTGCTCTCCGAGTTCGAGGAGATGATGCCCCAATACTGGGGCAGCAAGTGGAAGGCCAACTCCAGCATCGGGAAGCTCCGCACCGTACTCGTACACCGCCCCGGGAAGGAGTTCCTGAACGTTGGCAAGAAGACGCCTTGGCCGCCTCACGAGGCGAGACTCGCGGCATGGCGCATGACCTACAAACCCGACCTAAAGGAGCTCGTGGAGCACCAAGAGAAGCTAGTAAAGGCGTACAAGGAC
>JAUYEB010000273.1 GCA_030691555.1 Candidatus Bathyarchaeota archaeon | reverse complement strand
GAGGCGATCCTCCAGGAGGGCCGCCCCTCGGCGCTGATAGTCGGGGAGGCCGACCGGCTGGGCGTCAGCCTCATAGTGATGGGGAGCAGGGGGCTGGGCGGGATAACGGGTTGGATACTGGGGAGCACAAGCCGCCAGGTCGTCGACCAGTGCACGAAGGCCATCCTGATAGTTAAGTAGAGACACAGCAACATCGCCGCATAAGCCCCGGCACCCACTATGGCAACATTTAATCCACCCGCCCACGGGATACATAACGAAAACCGATGGTCCTGGACAAGCTCGGGTCAAGCCTCTACGACGCCCTGAAGAAGGTCATAAGGGCCCCAGTTGTAGACGAGGCGCTCGTCAAGGAGCTAATCCGGGACTTCCAGCGCGCCCTCCTGCAGGCCGACGTAAACGTCGCCCTCGTCATGCAGCTCAGCCAGAACATCGAGAAGAGGGCGCTGAACGAGGAGCTGCCCCCCGGCATAAGCCGCCGTGAGCACGTCGTCAAGGTCGTCTACGACGAGCTGACCCGCTTCGTCGGGGAGAAGCAGGAGGACATAAAGATCCAGCCGGGGAAGCAGAACGTCGTGATGCTCGTGGGCATCCAGGGCTCGGGTAAGACGACGACGGCGGGCAAGCTGGCGCGCTACTACCAGAAGAGGGGCCTCAAGACGGGGCTCATCACCTGTGACACGTTCCGCCCCGGCGCGTACAACCAGCTCAAGCAGCTGGCGGAGCAGATCAAGGTCGACTTCTACGGCGAGCTTGAGGGCAGGGACCCCGTCGCCGTCGCGAGGCGGGGCGTCGACCACTTCAAGAACTACGAGGTCGTCATCCTCGACACCTCGGGGCGCCACAAGGAGGAGAAGGCGCTGATCGAGGAGATGCAGCAGATCGCCGCCGCGGTGAATCCGCAGGAGATCGTGCTCGTCCTCGACGGCACCATCGGGCAGCAGGCCTCCGCCCAGGCGCAGGCGTTCAAGGAGGCGACACCGATCGGGAGCATAATCGTCTCCAAGCTCGACGGCACGGCGAGGGGCGGTGGTGCTCTCAGCGGCGTCGCGGCGACGGGCGCGCCCATCAAGTTCATCGGCACGGGGGAGAAGATCGAGGACCTAGAGCCCTTCGCCCCGGGGCGCTTCGTCGGCCGCCTGCTCGGCATGGGAGACATCGACGGCCTAGTCGCCAAGGTCAAGGAGGCGGAGATCGAGCCCTCCGAGAAGGACGTCCGCGCCATGATGAGCGGCAGGTTCAGCCTCCAGGACATGTACGACCAGTTCGAGGCGATGAGCAAGATGGGGCCCATCCAGAAGGTCCTCGGCATGATACCCGGCATGGGCTACCAGCTCCCCGAGGCGGACATGGAGAAGGCCGAGGAGCGGCTGGAGAAGTGGAAGGTCATCATACGCAGCATGACCGTCGAGGAGAAGGAAGACCCCAAGGTCATAAACGCGAGCCGCATGAAGCGGATAGCCCGCGGCTCGGGCACGACGGAGGCAGACGTACGCGAGCTCGTCAAGCAGCACGAGAACATGAAGAGGATGTTCAAGCAGCTTAAGGGGAACCGCCGCCTCCGGAACATGCCCATGAAGATGTTCCAGAAGCAGGGGGGCTAATTCCGGAGGACAGAACGACTTCTTCCCGGACTGTCAACAATCAAGGCGTCCCTTATGAGGACGTCGAACTCGTCAGCCAAACAGAAGCCCTCGGTACAGGTTGGGCTGAATCTTCATAAGGAGTAGTGAGCACAGCAACTGAAGTTACAGCGGGAGCGTGGCCCATGTTCGATGAGGCTTACCTGAGGTTAATAATTGTACGGCGACTAGAGTGAATATGGAGGATACAGTCATCTCAAAATTATATTGGACCTAAAGTGTTCAAAAAAAAGACTTTTTCTCAACTCACTTATTCATTAGCACTCATACATAAAATATTTATATTCATAATTACTTTAAAGAATTTTAATGTCAAATAAGATAGCCGCTGTTCTTGCCACCCTAATTGTAATCGGAACTATGGGTGGCTACTACTTCGGTAACAATCAGGGATACAGGACAGGTCATATTATTGGCTACTCAGAAGGTCAAGAATATGGTTACAAAACGGGTTATTCAAATGGTACAGAAGACGGATACGACAAGGGATATTCCACGGGGTTCAGCCTTGGAGACGCATCCGGGTATACCCGAGGACACTCCACCGGCTATAACGATGGAAATGCTAAAGGATATTTAAATGGCTACTCAGTAGGTCGAGAACACGGTTACAATACGGGTTATTCAAACGGCAACTCAACGGGGTACGCTATTGGTTACTCGGATGGTTGGGCCACAACCGGATTCAACATTCGAGATCCAACCTATTCCGAGATGATATCATTTATCGCGACAGATAGAACGGATGATAATAATTATGTTGATACTTCCTATGTTTGTCATGATTTTTCATACGATGTTAAAACTAACGCGTTTAATGCCGGTTATCGATGTTTTTGGGTAGGCATCGAAATGGGCGATCATACAGTCCAAACTGGGCATGCTATTGTTGCGTTTAACACAACGGATAGAGGTATCATCTATATTGAGCCACAATCTGACAGGGTAATGAATGTTCAGATCGGCAAACCTTATTGGGATAGGTCCCGGTACAGCGCACCAAGTTATGACGACACCGTTACAAAAATCGAGCTCATACCTTAATTATGATAGAGGAATAGACACAAGCAAGATCTTTAAAATTCTCATAGAAGACCATTTTTGGCAGTATAAACCATATGGAGCCATAAAAAAACCTCAAATGCCGAAAAGAGGTAAGAAAAATAAACATCATACTCTCCGAATAAGGGAAATGATGAAAAGAATACTTCAACACCTAGTTGTTCTATCATTTATTGCTAAATATCTAATCCTCATAAAGGGTTGGCGATTGGGGGGAGTGGACAGAGGTAGGTTTTGAACCAGCGGAGCACGTGTTCGAGGCGTGCCTCCCTGTGCTTCGGCTTCCCGCTGCGGCTAAGCTCGTGGTTCTCACCGGGGAACCTTACGAACTCGGTGGGGACGCCGAGGTACTTGAGGGCGGTGTAGAACTGCTCCCCCTGCTCGATGGGGCAGCGGTAGTCCTCCTCGCTGTGGAGGACGAGTGTGGGCGTCTTGACGTTCTTCACGTACCTTATGGGGCTCTTCGCCATGAACGCCTCCTCGTTCTCCCAAGGCGTCCCAAGCATCTCACGCTTCCCGAAGGTCCACCCGATGTCGGAGGTTCCGAAGAAGCTGATCCAGTTGCTTATGCTGCGCATAGTCACCGCCGCCTTGAAGCGCGTGGTCTGTGTGACTATCCAGTTGGTCATGTAGCCTCCGTAGCTGCCGCCGAGGCACGCCAGTCGCTCGCCGTCGACCCAGTCGTATGCCTTGATGCAGTGGTCGACGGCCTCCATTATGTCGGCGTAGTCCTGCTCCCCGTAGTGGCCGGGGAGCCCCGCCTGGAACTCCTCCGCGTATCCCCCGCTCCCCCAGGGGTTGATGTACATCACCGCGTAGCCATTGCCCGCGAGGAGCTGGTGCTCATGCATGAGGGCGTTGCCGAACACACCGCGGGGCCCGCCGTGTATCTCCACCGCCATCGGGTACTTCCTGCCCTTCTTGAAGCCCGAGGGCTTCATTATCCACCCCTCGACGGCGTGGCCTCCGCTCGACCTGAACTCGAACCGCTCGTGGGGGCGGAGGTCGAGCCCCTGGCAGAGCTTCCTGTTGAAGTCGGTCAACTGCTTGGTCTTGCCCGCTACCTTGATCCACAGGTCGGAGGGCTTGGTCGTGGCGAGGGTCGTGTAGGCGAGGTCGCCCTCCCCGTTGAGGCTCCACGCCTCGACGCTGGCGTCGACCTCCCCGAGGAGCCGCTCCACCTTCCCACCGTCGGGGTTCACCCTGTTGAGGCTGCTCACACCGGCGAAGTTGGAGGTGAAGTAGATGTGGCCGTCCCTGTGCCACACCGGGGTGGAGTCCCCCGATGAGACCCGGACGTCGCTGCTCAGCTTCACCCCGAGGTCGGGCTCGAAGCCCGCCGTGACCTTCCGGGGGACGCCGCCCTCTGCGGGCATCACCCAGATGTCCTGCTTGGTGGCTCCGCCCCTCCGGTAGTCGTGGCCGACGAAGGCGATCTGCTTACCGTCCGGCGAGGGCTCGATGCCCGCCATGCCGCTCTGGGCCCCTGCGATGTTCCAGTTGCCCTCAGTCAGCCTCCTCGGCTCCCCCTTCGCTTCGACCCTGTATAGGTGGTCGTAGCCCTCCCTGTCGGCGTTCGGGTCCATGTTCGCGACTAGGAGGATCGATCCTCCTATCCAATCCGCCGCCTCTACCTCGTACTCGCCCTTCGTGACCTGCTTGGGCTTACCCCCCGTCGGGGGGATGGTGAAGGCGTGCTTGAAGACGCCCTGGTAGAAGCCGCGCCCGTTGTACTTGTAGCCGAGGCGGGTGATGTGCTTGACGTCGCCCTTCGCCTCCTCGGGCCTGGTGGGGGAGACGAACAGTATCTGCCTCCCATCCGGGGACCACTTCGGCGTCTCCACCCCGAGCTTGAGGTCAGTGAGCTTCCTCGCCTCGCCCCCCGCGACGGCGATCACGTAGAGCTGGGGCTTCTTCTTCTCCTCCC
>JAUYEB010000143.1 GCA_030691555.1 Candidatus Bathyarchaeota archaeon | reverse complement strand
TAAAAGGCGCTTGTGGAGCTTTAAACTAGATTAAATATCCATAAAAAGTAGGCAAAAATGGTGAAAGCCTACCTGCGGTCGATCTACTCGTCCTGATCCCGAGATCATCTACGATTTAACTAGATTTCCTCGATCTTCGGTTCCTTAACTAGATACGCGAATAACACTGTACCGATGAGCAGCGTGAAGAATCCCACGATGAACACGTTGACGTGGGCCGTGTTCTCGTAGATGTATCCGCCGAGTAGGCTGCCGACTGCGCCGACTATCAGGCTGAAGAACCTGAACAGCCCAACCATCTTGCCGCGTAGGTTGCGCTGCGTCAGATCGGCGGTCAGTTTCTGAAACCCGGCGCCGGACGCGCTGTACGCTATGCCCATCAGGGGCATGACTATGAAGAGGACGAGGAAATTCGCGGATATCGTCAAAACTATTGTGACCATTATCAAGATGTAGAATATTATCATCATCTTCTTCGCACCGAACACGTCGATGGCTTTCCCGATGGGGATGATCAGGAGAGTCGTCAGTATGGCCTGGGCGGTCAAAACGAGCGACCACTCGTACTTTGACAGGCCCAGGTCTGTGGTGGCGTAGACGATGATGTATGACCCGAAGAACGAGCCGGCGAACGAGAACAGGTTGTTGGTGACTATCAGGTAGCGTAGGGACTCCGGGATAGTGAAGAGCATCTTGAAGCTCTCGACGTACGATCGGGGGAACGCGAGTAGTAGCTCCCCGAGCTTTATCCTCTCCGCGCCGTCCAGCGTCTCGGTGAGCCTGTACCTGATTATCCCCGCGATGAAGTAGGACGCCGACACGAAGATGTACGCGACCCTCATGCCGCTGACGAACCCGAAGTACTCGAACAGCAGGCTCGCCAGGAGCGGGGCGGGCGTCGATGTCAGGTCGATGGTGATCTGCTGGATCGAGTAGCCGAGGCCCCGCTTCTTCGGCGGTAGGGAGTCGGCCGTTATGGCCTGGAGCGCCGGGTTCGAGATCCTGAGGAGGTTGCCGGTAACCATGGCGAGGAGTATGAACCTCCAGTCGGGGGCGAAGGCGAAGATCAGGAAGTTGAACCCCATCGCCAGCGTCGAGAATATGAGTATGCCCTTCCGCCCGAACTTGTCAGCTATATGACCGCCAGGGAAGGAGACCGCGGCGAAGGCGATCTTCAGGCAGAAGTTTATCAGCCCTATGATGACGACGGTGCCACCGAGTTCGAGCACGTAGAGCTCGAAGAATGAGGTTGGAATTTCATTGGTGATGTCCATTATCAGCCATGTGGCTATGAGGATCAGGTAGTTCCCCTTGAAGAAGGAAAACTCATCCCGGATCCGGGCCACTAAATTTATCATGGTTATAGTGAAAAATAGTTAGATAAAATTTCCGATAACTGAACTCACCCCTAGGGGGGTACGCGAGATAAGCTGTTTTACGGGCTGGTTTCTTGAAATAAGTTGTAGAATTATCCCGTTTGTCTCCGATTATATCCCCAAATGGGCATTTTGGCGTGCTTCAAGCCATGACGCGCTGTCCAATGAAAGAAAAGTGGTAGCCCGGAAGAGATTCGAACTCTTGTCAGAGGCTCCAGAGGCCCCGATCCTTGACCGCTAGACGACCGGGCTACTGCCGTTTCATAAACCCGGATGGATAATATAAGAATACCCCCGAAAAACCACGCACCCGTGATATCTGGTATCACCTTTCAATGAACGTGCTGTGTTGCATAATTTTTCAGTCAGGTCTTGATCTCCCTTCCTCCCGCTTCCTCATGTTCTCACCCAAGGCAGCTCACCCGTCGCGTCGTACTTCAGAATTGAGTTATAGAACAGAAACTTCATGGCCACCTCCCAGTACATGTTAGACTTCTCTGTAGCCGACACATGCTCCCCCGTAAGCCTCTTGACAGCAGAGAAACTTCCCTCCACACGCCACCGGTAACCATAGCGATACTTATCTCTCCACTCCTCATACCCCAGCTCCTTATACTCGCAAACATGCCTCCTCCTCAGAGGACACCCCCTGGCGCGAGTGCTGGCGTTCTTCCTTATCTTGATGCCCGGCGTAACGCCCATCCCATCCAGCGTGTCGAAGTTATTCCTCGTGTCATGGATCCCGTCAGCGTTTACTTGCACCACCCTGCCTCCCTTAGCGCGGACGCTGCGGTCAGCCATCCTCACCACGGGGCCGAACATGTTCTGGTCGCCCACGGCCTCGTCCGTCACCATGACGGCCACACACTGCTTCCCGCCCTCATCCACGGCGAGGTGAACCTTGACCCAGCCTCGACGTACCTTCCACTTCTTGCGTATCCAGTCTCCCCGGTTCGAGACCTTTACCCCGGAGCTGTCCAGGGATACCACCACGTCTTCTCCCTCGTGATCCAGCAGCGTCTCCGTTATCATCAGCTTGAGGGCGTTCACCCGCCTGCAGATGGTGGAGTAATCCGGCACGGCTAAGGGGACGAGCCGGGTGAGGCCGCGGGTGAACCCTTCGAGGCCGCGGTAGTCTATCCCGAGCATGATGTGGGTGAAGCCGAGGAACGTCATGAAGGGGTCAGGGTACTCGTAGAGGGCGCCGACCTTGCCGGCGTTCATGGTCTCCAGGTCTTTCACCCATGACTCCAGGAAGCCCAGGGATAGGTACATCTCGCCGCGCTTCACGAGCCTCTCGTTGTACTCAGCCCAGTCCCGCTTGTCCTCGTGGTGGCTCCACCTCTTCTCCCTGGTGCTCATTGTCTTGCTCTATTTTTCTAGTCGTACGGCCCGCACGCGTTTTCCCTTCCAGTCGACGGGGAGGTATATTCTGGTGGAGTTCCCGCTGGGCATGGCCACCTTTTCCACTACTTCGTAGCCCATCATCTCTATCTTCATGGGCTGTTCGGCGATCTTCTTCCCCATGTTTGTAGCTATTATGTGGCTACATAAAGATCTTTCGGTGGTTCCCGGTGAAACTTTCTACGGAATTATGCAACACAGCAAATGAACGCAAAACCTTATATAATCTATTTATAAGCATTTCTATGCTCCAAGTGATCAGTTCTGATGGCCCTCCTCGTGGAGCGGGGCCCCTGAGATGGATAGCTAGGCAGAGAAGTGATTGGAATAGGGAAGAGGGTGAAAAGCCGCGGTAACGGCGAGGACCGCTGCCCCGAGTGCGGGAGCGGGAACATGATCCACGACGAGGACTCGGGGGAGATAATCTGCGGCAACTGCGGGCTCGTTGTCAAGGAGTCCATGGTGAGCGAAGGCCCCGAGTGGAGAGCCTTCACGCCCGGAGAGAAGGAGTCGAGGAGCCGCGTCGGCGTCCCCCTCAGCTTCGCCGTCCACGACAAGGGCCTAACGACCGTGATAGGCCGCATAGGCAAGGACGCCTACGGCAGAAGCATCCCCCTCAACACCAAGCTCCAGATGCTCCGACTCAGGAAGTGGCAGATAAGGTCACGAGTCCACAGCTCGACCGACCGCAACCTCGCCCAGGCGATGGCCGAGCTCGACAGGCTCTGCGACAAGCTCCACATCCCGGCGAACATCAAGGA
>JAUYEB010000144.1 GCA_030691555.1 Candidatus Bathyarchaeota archaeon | reverse complement strand
TATCTTCCCCCTGTGCTTCTCCGCGATCTTGTTCGCCTCTGCGACCATCTCGTCGAGCCTGCGCGTGATCCGGTCCGGGTCGGTGCTCTCCACCATCTGGGCAAGGTCCCACCTCATCTCAGCCAACGTCTTCCACCTCTGATCGATCTTCTCTACGCCGAGTTAATAGTTCCTCCCAATGCTGGATCGAGTGGGGATCGTAACGATCGATAGCACCCCTTAAGATTATGAAGGGAGAATGTCGCTCCGTGGTAGACCTTAGGCTGCTCAGCCGCTGCGGCGAGAAGGTCAGAGAAGAACCGATCACAATGGACGGCTTCAGAGAGTAACTTCACGCCTTCAGCGGCGTAGCCGAGGCGTCCGCCGATTGTCAGCGGCGCCACACGGTCACACAGCCAAGATAAGGGACGTAATTACGCACCTTAAATGGGATGACCCGGAGAAGCCTCGTCGACACCTACTACGAGGAAACTGATGACGAACTCTGCGAGGCGGAGACCACGTGGCTCCTCCTATACGACTTCAAGGGCACAAAGCCGAGCACCAAGTTCTGGGCCAACCTAAAACGCCTAGCCGCTAAAGATATCGGCGCGGGCCTCATCCAGTACAGCGTCCTCCTCACCCGCAGCAGAAGGGTCGCGAAGGCGGCTAAGAGGCTCGCTGAGCATTACGGGGCCGAGACGATCACATTCGCGGCCACGCAAGCCGCAACATAATCATATGGTACGTAATTACGTACCATAAACGAACCCTGTATTACCACCGTTGCCGAGGGATTATCGAGACCGGATCATAAGGTGCGTAATTACGTCCCTTATCGTTAAATCCCTTAGCGAATCCGCCACTCCGAGGACGCTCACGGTCATCCCTTCTCCAGCGCCTCCCTGAGGCTGTTCGTCCCCTTCTGATAGTCCCTCCACATCTTTCCACCGGTTACGCCGCCGTCGACGAAGAGGTTCTGCCCGGTCACGAACTTGGAGTCGTCGCTGGCGAGGAAGAGGGCCGCCTTGGCGACCTCCTCGGGCATTATGGGGCCGCGGAGGGGCTGGGCGTCCCTGAAGGCGTCCTCGATTATGTGTAGCTTCGCCTCCGCCTGGTCACGGGTCAGGCTGCGGGCTATCCCGATCATGGGCGTGGGTATGTAGCCGGGGCTGACGCAGTTCACCCTTATACCCGCCTCGCCCAGCTCCATGGCTACGCTGCGGGTGAGCTGGACTATGCCCGCTTTCGAGGCGCTGTAGATGTGGTTGCCGAAGCCTGCGAGGACGGCGGCGGTGCTCGCGGTGTTTATTATGCTCCCGGCGCCCTGCCTCTTCATGACGGGGGCGGCGTGCTTTATCCCGAGGAAGGCGCCCCCGAGGTATAATGGGCTACCCATGATAAGGAGGCGGCGGAGTCGGCGGCGTGCTTTATCCCGAGGAAGGCGCCCCCGAGGTTGACCCTGAGGGTCCTGTCGAAGTCCTCGACCTTCACCTCCTCTATGGGGCCGACGGCGCCGACGATGCCGGCGTTGTTGAACATGATGTCGAGGCGGCCCCAGTTGTCCACGGCGGCCTTCACGGCGTCCCTGACGTCCTCCTCCTTCGAGACGTCGGTGTGGCGGTAGAGCACCCTGCCCTTCAGCGCCTCCTCTAGGCGTCGCCCCCTCTCGTCCTCGACGTCCGCCGCCAATACCCTGGCCCCCTCAGCGGCGAAGAGGCGGACGCTCGCCTCGCCTATGCCCCCGGTGGCGCCCGTGACCACCGCGACCTTACCATCTAATCTGCCCATGCTAATCAACACGATATCACCACATAGAATATTTCACGGTATCCCGACGAACCCACGCGTGATCATGGAATAGCTTATCTCGAAGCTCTCGCACCCTGTTTTTGGTGCCTGATGTGCCCCTGTACAGGATGCTCGACAAGGCCGACCGGCTGCTCAAGTCCGGGAGGATCGAGAGGCTCGAAGGGGGCCACTTCAACGTAATCGGGGACCACGGAACATACACGCTCGTCGTCAGGAACGGGAGGGTCTACTGCAGCTGCCCCGGGTTCCAGGAGAAGGGGGTCTGCAGCCACAGCCTCGCCGTGATGAAGCTCAACAAGAGCCCACGCGGCAGATACTGAGGCTGGGATGCAAACCTTGAAACCGGCCAACGGCTCAGACATTCTGGATTGAGTTGTCCGCATCCGAGGGGTACCTAGTCGTCGGGAAGTACAGGGTTCACTACGCCACCTGGGGGGAGAGGGGCGGCGGTATAGTCATCCTCCACAGCATGGGCATGGATGCCTTCAGCATGGAGGAGATGTGCGAGTCCTTGAGCGGGGAGTACCGGATGCTCGCCCTCACCATCCTGGGCCACGGGGACTCGACGGTGCCCGCCGGGCAGGTCACCCTCCCGGAACACGCCGAGCTGCTCAGGGCATGCTACAAGCAGTTGGGTTACGAGCCGTGCGTCCTCATCGGCCACAGCATAGGCGGTAGGATGGGGATGATACTGGCTGCCGAACACCCCGGGGAGGTGAAGGGGCTGATACTCGTCGACATCGCGCCGCCCGACCCGGTCTCCCGACCCTGGAGCCAGCAGGCCCCCGAGTCGTTCAAGGAAGAAGCCGAGGCGGCAGCCTACCTCAGGCAGAGGTACCCGGGCTTCGCGGCGGAGTACGTCGAGAGCAGGCTGAGGCACGGGTTCATGCGCATGCCCGACGGGACCCTGAAGCCCAAGCCGACGGGGAGCCCGACGATGACCAGCTACTACACGGACCTCTGGCCATACGTCGAGAGGATACGGGTGCCGACGAAGCTCATCACCGGGTCGGAGAGCCCCCTTGTCACGCCAGAAAAGAGGGAGCGCATGACGAAGCTGATACCCGGCCTCGAGGTCACCACCGTCAAGGGCGCCAGCCACATGGTCCCGCAGGACAAGCCGGCGGAGCTCGAGGGGGAGGTCCGCGCCTTCCTCCAGCGCCTCAAGTGGTAGGCAGCCCTTCTTTCTTTACTACGTCTTCGCCTTCTTGGCGAGTTCCACACCGAGGGCGCGGCACCTCTCCAG
>JAUYEB010000306.1 GCA_030691555.1 Candidatus Bathyarchaeota archaeon | reverse complement strand
GTTCGTCTTCAGGAGGTGGTCCATCTTGTCCACTATCCCCGCGGGGTCCATGCTCTCCAGCCCTATGCTGAAGAAGTCGATGAACCTGTCGACGCGCGGTGCGATGTCCCCGGTCGGCTTACCGATCTCCGAGATCGTCTTTATCGCTGCGTTCCTAGCGTCGTCCTTGACTATCTTGACCTTCCTCAGCGTCATCTCGATCTGCCGCAGCATCTGCAGCGTCTGTATCCTCTGTGCGTAGAATAGGTAGATGATGAAGGCGAAGCTGTAGAGCGTCTGAAGGATCACGTTAACGTCGGTTCCTTGGCCCTGGCTCTGGAGGACCTGCGCGAGGAGGAGTACCATTACGATCAGTGCTGTTGAAGACAGGCATAGGGTTATAAACCTTAGTCTAACCTCGAAGAAAGCCCAAAAAAGGGCGTTTTCCCGAGCCGGGGAATCTGTAAGGATTCTGCAAAAGTCTTAAAGGCACCTCCACATCGAACCCCTTGAGAGATGTTCAGCTACGCATCGAAGAGGCTGACCCGCGGGAGGGGCCTGTCCCTCGCGCTGTTCCTCAGCGTGATCCTGGCGGCGACCCTCTTCTCGGGCATACTGCAGGGCTCCGACGCCGTCAGCGGCTCCCTCATCTCGAACACGCTGAAGGAGACGAGGTACGACGTCATAGCCACGGACGTCGACAAGAAAAACGTCACAGAGACGAACATCTACGGGATCGACGCCTACTTCGAGGGCCTCAAGGGGGTCGAGACCACTGATCACTTCCTCAGGCAGGAGATCACGCTCAACTCGACGACCGTGAATGGCACAATCACCACGACGATCGTGGCTATCCCGCCGACCTCCGGGCTCCTCAAGAACGTCGATGCCCCGAACGGCTTCGAGGACGGAAAGGTCTACATCGACGTCGGATCGGTCAACGCCACGAAGTTCTGGGCAGGAGAGACAATCAGTCTAGGCCTCCTAACTTATTCGCCCTACAAGGGGATATCGGACTTCAGGAGGCAGTACTACCCCGCCGTGGTAGGGTCAAACATTACCATCGATGACGAGGCCTGGTCGATATTCCTGGCGAACAGCGATGGCTTGTCCTACTACAACCTCTGGGTGACCAACGCCCTGAGCGGCGGCGACGGCATCGGCGGAAGGCCGACGTACAACCTCGTCCTGGTCACAGAGAACACCTACAAGGCGATCCTTGACAGCCTGTACGATAAACCCGTGAAGCTGGACCGGAGGGCCCCCACGATAATCCACAGCGTCGCCGTCATCAGGCTCGACCGATCCTCCTTGATCAACCCGTGGGACATCCCCGGTACCCAGAGCCAGGTGCAGAGGCTCGCTGAGCAGATCAGCGGCATGGGCGGCGTCTACTACTACATCCCCACGAACTACCTGGGCATGGTGCTGAACGCGGTCGCGGCGAGATCCCAGGGGTCGAAGCTGAACACGATCATAATCACCACACCGGTGTTCTTCACGGCCTGGTACCTCGGGATGACCGTCTCCGACGTGGCCTTCGGAATGAGGCGCAAGGAGATAGGGCTGCTGCTCACGCGCGGGCTCAGCCACCGCCAGGTCTTCACGACCCTGCTGAGCGAGGCTGCGCTGCTCGGCGTAGCGGCGGGTCTGCTCGGCGTCGCTGCCGGGGCGTTGATCCTGCCCTTCGTGATCAGCGGTGCCGACTTCGCCTCGTTATTCAGGTACGTCGGCCCAGTCACATTTGGGGCCACCCTCGCCTTCAGCCTATTGTTGTCCACGCTCGCTGCAATCAGCCCCGCGCGCAAGGCCACACAGATCGAGATAGTCGACGCCCTTCGGGAGTATCGGGCCGAGGAGGAGTCCCTCGGCGGCTGGCAGGTCCCACTCATGGCGTTCCTGCTGGGGCTCTACAAGGTAGCCTTCCTACTCCTCGGCATAGACATCGAGTCGTTCCGGCCGACGTCTGGGGACCTCATAACATCCGTCGCCTACTCCACATGGTACGGGCTAAACTACCTGCTCGACTTCATCTGGACCATACTCCTGTTCTGGGGCTTCGCCAAGCTCTTCCTGATGTACGCCCCCCAGTTCCAGGGTCTACTCGGCAGGGTGTCCGCCGCCATCGTGGGCGACGCCTCGATATTCACGAGTCTTAGCAGCAGGAGGAACCTGAAGAGGGTGGCGGCCTACACCTTCATGGTCTCGCTGATCATGAGCTACAGCGTCGTCGTGGTGGGCAACTCCGCCATGACGAGCGACTTCCTGAGCAGGTTTTACGCGGCTTCGATCGGGGCGGACGCGTCCATGCCCGTGTATGGCAGGAGCGTCGCCCGGGACCTCGTCGAGAAGGTCAGGGCGCTCGACGGGGTCGACTCCGCGGCGATCGAGGTCGCCTTCAACGCCGAGAGCAGCGCGGGGGTGATACCCATAAGGGCGGTCGAGGTGGCCCAGTGGAACAAGACCGCGAACATCAACGAGATGCTTATAGACCCGAGTGCCTACGCCCAGCTGGCCTCACCCGACGCCATCGTGAAAGACCAGTACGGGGTCCTCCAGGGCGGCAACGCCCTCCTCGATCGCGGCGCGTCCAAGTACTTCGGCATAAGTGACGACGGCACAGGCTTCATCAACGTCAGGGTCGAGAAACGCGTATACACGTTCAAGATAGTCGGCCTCTTCGGCCCCGACCTCGGTGAGAACTGGGTCGTACAACCCCAAACCCCAATGATAATCGTCCCCCTCGGGTTCGTGGAAAAGTTCCAGAACGAGTGGATCAGCGGGGTCAGGGTGGTCGCCAGGTTCAAGCAGGGGGCCGACCCACAGGCGTTCATCGGCAAGGTCAACGCCCTCGGCCTAAACATCCAGAAGGTCGAGGTTACGAGCATATTCCTGGCGAAGGTCCTGAGTTCACCACTCGTCGCCGGCTCCCAGCAGACTAGCATGCTCGGGCTCATCTTCGCCGCGCTGGTCGCCTCGGTCGGGATGACCATCATAGTCTACACACTGCTAAGAAGCAGGTCCAAGGAGCTGAACCTCATGTCAATCAGGGGCTACAACGCGAGGCAACTCTCCACGAGCCTCATCACCGAGAATGTGGGGCTTGCGACGTTCGCCTCGGCGATAGGGATAGCCATAGGGCTGCTGAGCCTGACCGGCCAGGTCCAGCTCTACAACAAGTACGTCCAGTCTTTCACTAGCTGGAGATTCGTGTTCCCGTTGTTCTCCCAGCTCCAGCTGGCGCTCCTATACATAATCATCGTCGTGGCGACGATAGCGCCCATAATCTTGGTGGTCAGGAGAATAACGGAGGAACCAAACCTAAAGGGTGAGTCATGATGAGCGGCAACTATGCGGTCGAAGCCAGGAACCTGATCAAGGTATACAAAAGCGGCGAACTAGAGGTGCAGGCCCTGAGGGGCCTGAGCGTCACGGTCGCGAGCGGCGAGATGGTCGCCCTCATCGGCCCGTCCGGCTCCGGTAAGAGTACCCTACTCAACATCCTAGGAGGCCTGGACAGGGCGACCGCTGGCAGCATAAGCGTCATGGGCTCGGATCTGACCCAGATGAACGCCTCCCAGTTGGTAGAGTTCAGGAGGACGACGGTCGGTCACGTCTTCCAGAACATGAACCTGATATCGACGCTCACGGCGGCTGAGAACGTCGAGCTGCCCATGGCTGCCCTAGGGGTGAAACGGCAGGAGCGACGCAAGAGGATGGAGGAGCTCATCGGGGTGGTCGGCCTCAAGGACAGGATGGACCACAAACCCGGTGAACTCAGCGGAGGCGAGCAGCAGCGCATCGCCCTCGCGGCCGCGCTGGCAAACGACCCACCCCTCGTCCTCGCCGACGAGCCCACCGGAGAACTCGACACCGAGAACGCCATGATCGTCGTGAACTACCTAGCCAAGGTCAACAAGGAGCTTGGTAAGACCATCATCATGGTCACCCACGACCCCCGCGTAGCGAGGGCCGCGGGGCGCATCCTCAGGATCCAGGACGGCGTCATCACCACCGACGTGGCGCCCAGCGAAGAGGCCGCGCCGACGCAGACGAGCTACACCGACATGCTCAAGGCGAGGATAGCGAACATCGACGGCCAGCTGGTGAACCTAGACGCCGAGTTCCGGAAGGGCCTCATAACGAGCGACCAGTTCGTCGAGAGGCAGACCAATCTAAAGAAGACGCGTGAGGTCCTCGGAGAGGAGCTCCACCGCCTCGGTGTGGTACATTAAGCCCTCCTCGCATTTTTTATTGAGAAGGTGGGCCACCAGCTTCCGCGGTTTCGCGTAGCCGAAGACAACACTACAGCCGCGAACGGAGCGTGGTTTAACTTCCGAGTTCGGAATGGGTTCGGGTGGTTCCCACGCCCTATGGCCGGTAACCCAAACCAATGGGCATGGGTGTTTATTTTAAACCTTTTGGTGGCCCCTCTCCAACCTTCACTCACTCACCACCGACAAGGGGGTGCCGTGAGACACTGCGTCCAAAACGCCTTGGTTACATCAGTGATAAGACCGAAAATATAACAATTAATTAGCAAGGGTTCCCAAACCCACCCTGTGGCGAAATAATTGGACATAAAACCACTGATAAGTAACAAACAGTTCCTACAGCTGCTCCTATTCACAACCTGCGCCCTACTCGCGTTCATCTCGATCTCCGGCTCGATAAGCATGAAGAACACCGCGATGCCGGTCGAGATCGTCCACCTGATAACCGCCGAGACGATCCCCTCGTTCAGCTTCACAACCTACACAACCGGCTCAACGACGGACGCCCAGTACTGCAAGATAAACACCCTCAGTCGACCGCTCGCAATCCACTTCCTAATGCAGAACACGACGGATCAACTGAACTCCTACTTCACCACCCTCACGGTCAGCGTCCGCCTCAAATCCACGACGGGCTCCTTCGACAAAACGACGACCACCGTCTACAGCGGGTCCTCCATCAGCGAGGGGACGATAACCGTCTCGAGCAGCTACAACACCTACAACTGCCTCGTACACGTAAGCTATGAAACGAAGGGGCTGGCGGGTCAGAAGAAGGTAGTCCTCAGCATATGGGCGATAGACGGGTGATGCGTTGACCGCTCTAAGCGATCTATTGCTACAGCTGGAGAACCTCCTCGGAATACCCTTCGCATTCATACTCATGGCGGCGGTGTTCGTGCTCTTTTGCTGGCTCTCCCTCTCCATCTACAAATCAAACCAGCAAGTCAAGACGGAGTACGAGACGGAGATCCGGCAGCTAAAGCCTAGCCTCCATGAGCTATCCGAGAGGCAGAGACAGACCTCGGAGGCCTTCGCGAGGTTCCTCCAGCTGCTCGAAACCCAGTACGGCCAGCTCGCCGCGGCGGAGAGGCTCCCGGAGCTGCCGGGGGTAGAGTTGAAGGCGCTCCCCCCATCGTCACCAGAATCCGCACCTAACGGGCTCCTCCAGGGCATCGATCCGGACGTCCCGAGGCAGCTGCGCGGGGGCACCCTCGTCCAGCTCACGATCTAGGCAGACCGGCGCGTCGCGCGGTACGCCTTCCCCGCGCCCGGGACGCCGAGGGGCTACGTCTACCAGGACCTTATAATAGCCTCGGCAGGCGACCCCGAGACCCCGAAGGACCTATAGCGCCCCGGCGAGCCTGAACTCGACGACCCACACAGACTCCTCGGGGTCAAACGAACCGTAGAGCCTTGTCCACTCCCCCACGAAGGCCTCGCGGCTGGGCGCCCCCTCCTTCCTGGCGTCCTCCTCCGTCATCTCGCCCAGCCTCTGCGTGTAGAGGTGATCGACGGTTATCCGCTCATCGCGGTGGGTGAAGAAGCCGTCGCGGATTAGGTACGATCCGCCCACCCTGACCATGGGCCTAGACCTCCGCCTGGTGGCGGTCTTCTCGCCCGAGAGAATCTTCCCGATGTACTCCTTCTTCCAGAGGAGGGTCAACGGTTTAGCCTTCGCGTTTAGCCGGGGTTAAGCGTTGTGTGGCCCCGGATATATTTATTAGGTGAAACCCGGTATGCGATTTGCACGGGGGTCGTGGTCTAGACAGGTATGACGTTGGGCTCCAGAAATCCATGAAGGACTGTGCTGACCCGCGAGGGGATGACGAGTTTTTGGAGCGGAAACCCAAATGCCGGGGGTTCAAATCCTCCCGACCCCACCA
>JAUYEB010000304.1 GCA_030691555.1 Candidatus Bathyarchaeota archaeon | reverse complement strand
TTTACGCAGTATCGTATCGCCATACTTCTCAATCTCCCTTGCGTCATCCGCAACCATAGCTGCTGCCCGCATGAGTTCGTGGGCGGTGGCACACAGAGCTGTGTAGTTCTCCCAGTTCTTCTCTTTGAAACAGGCTTCCGTGGTGATGCCCGCGACCCGCCTGGCCATCTCGTACGCGGCTGCCGCCTTTGCCTCCGCGTATGGGTTCGTGAAGCCCGCCGCTTTCACCGCTTTGCTCCTTGAGACGCTGAAGAGGGGCAACTCGGGCTTTTCTCCTTTCTTGAGCTTGTCTATGAGTTTGTCGATGCTCTCGTAGACGAGGTTGTAGACTCCAGTTACAGAGAGGACCCTCATTGCGTCGCTGTTGAAGAGAGCCATTTCGATCGGGTCTAGGAACTCCCTCCGTGCTCCTATCATCGAGTCTGCCTCGATTATGATTGCGCCCATCCCCTTTGGCTCCAACTCCTCGATGATGTCTTTTGGTCCGTCGGAGACAACGACGACGGGTATCCCGGCCGCGGTTATGATCTCCCTTGCCTTTGTTGGCCCCTTCGTGGAGGCGTTGGGGCTTGTAATGAAGACAAGCTGGGGTTTCAAGCCTACCATGATGTTGGCCACTTCCTCGGACTGTCTCGTTCCCATGTTGGCCCCTGATGAGACTACCCGAACTTCCATGTCGTTCCTCTCAGCCCTCTCGTCGAGCAGAAGCTCGATCATGGGCGCTGTGGCGATGTTTCCGAGCTTCAGAAAGCCTATCATTACCAAAACTTGCACCTGAAAACCATCAACGCCTCAATTAATTTAATACCTTTGATGTTTAGGAGAATAATTCCCCTTATGCGAAAAAATCTTCGAACAACAAGGCAATGAAATATAACTAGCTATCTCCACTCGATCGTAGACATGCGATTGGGGGACGCGATCATGAGCACCAGAAGAGCGCCAACATCAAACTCACTTGCCTGCCCGGGGATTAAGGACCTACTCCGACCCACCATGAGTTATGTGAAGTGTAACTCATGTGGGGGAAGCGTCGAGATTTGGAGCGATGAAGACGAGGGGGTCTGCCTCGACTGCGGAGCCACCTGGAAGAAGCCAGAGGAGAATGCCTCCTGCTTAAGCTATTGTGAGTATGCCGACAAGTGCAGGGAGATAATAAAAGCAAAACAGGGCAACTCCAGATAAAAGTGTGTAAGTAGCACACTAGTAATCGCTCGTAGCTACTCGTGGTTTATACGTTTGATATCCATTGAATCTCCTCCATTGGCCACAGAAGGCTCCACCGCCCTCGCGGTTGCAAGCAGCTGCAGTAGCCCTATACGCGAGGCATCGCCAAGCGAAAAGGCAGATCTGAAGCATGCGAGGATCCATGGGGATCCCATGATAATATAAGGGTTCTGAACCGTAAAGATGGCGGGCCCGGTGGGATTTGAACCCACGACCCCAGACTTAGGAGGCCTGTGCTCTATCCGTGCTGAGCTACGGGTCCGCGAACCCGCCTAACCTAGTAACTGCCCCAATTTAAAAATAGCCCCGGGGCGGCTAGCGGACCCCCCCGCCTCCGCCGCCGAAGCCTCCGCCACCGCCGAACCCACCGCCGCCCCCCCGGAAGCCACCCCCTCCGCCACCGCCCCTCGACGGGGGCGACGCGACGAATATCGGGTGGAACCACAGGGGCATCATGGGTGCGAACCTCGCAGCGTCGATGTCGACGTTCAGGTCCCTCATCGCCTCGGCGACCCTGTCGCCCACGCCGAGGGCCGTCCCGTAGACGAGCCACTCACCCCACATCGAGAGGTCCTCCGTCGAGTACTTCTTCAGCTGGGCGAGGTCGTCGAGGTGGTTCCTGAATGCGTCCCACTCAAGCTTCTCCTTGTACACCCCCCGACGCCAGTGGCCGAAGAGTGTCGAGGGGAAGAACACGGCTATGGCGCACTGGCCGAGGGCTAGGGCCCCCATGAGGAAGGGCACGACGAGCAGGTACGATACCACGTCGGCCGTCGCGAGCAGTATGAACGCGCCCGCGAGGACCGCGACGCCGATGAGCATGACAGGGACTATCTTCGCCCTCCCGCTCACCGCGAAGCCCTTTACCGCCCTCTTATCGACCGTGCGGGTGAGCCCCTCGAGGTCCTCCTTTCTGGCCATGGCCCGCGAGTAGCTACCCGTCCCGCTCTTTATGTCGTGGGCGAGGTCCCGGAGGGTATCCGTGTCGAAGACGCCGTCCCTGCTGAGCTTCTGGAGGAAGCCCACGATCTTACCCTCGTAGTCGTCGTCGACGGCGGCGTCGAGTATCCTTATCTTCATGCCCTGCTCCCTCGGCTCGATCCTGATCTTCTTCCTCATGTGGAGGTCTAGAAGGGTCGCGTAGAACCCGTCCTCGTCGAAGTCGAAGACCTCCTTCCTGAAGATCAGGTTGACGAGCCACGGCTTACGCGCCTTGTTCGGCACGATGCTCAGATACGTGGGGACCGTGACCTCCTCCTCCCTACCATAGCGGAGGAAGAGGCCGAGCAGTAGGAACGGGGTCGCAAGCACGGCTATCTTCCCCGCGAGGCCGAGGCCGGTCGCCGCGTTGTACTGTAGGCTATACCAGAAGTTGGCGCTCTCGGTCTTCCCCCTAACGTCGCTGACGGGGTTCATGAACCCGTCGATCTGGTGGGCGCCAGGGGTCATCAGGAGCTCGACCTCTAGGAGCTCGTTCTCCGCCGCGCTGCCGGAGACGATTATCTGGTTCCCCACCCTGCTCACCCTCAAGCTGGGCGGATGAGCATAGATCGCCACGACGTAGTCGGCCTCCTCGATGACCACAGTGACGTTGCGATAGGGCACGTGAACCCTCGCAAGCATCAGGTTGAGGTGGTCATAGGTGGCATCGTACTCGATCGGCGGATAGAGCTTGAAGGTGTAGTCGATGTCGTAGCTACCCGGGCTGAACCTTGAGCCATAGTAGCACCCGGCCTCGTTGTATTCGGCGAGGCTACCTATGGTATCTATGATAGCCTGGCTCGCCCCTCCGGGCGACTCTATCGTAACGGTTCCGTACCGATCTTTGACGTACGCGACGGAGCCGGGAGGGGGATTGACCTCAATCGGCTGGACGTAAGGCTGGGTCTGGGGCGTGAAGGAGACCGGGACCTCCCAGCTGCGGTACAGCATCCTGTATTGCTGAACCGTGAAGGTGTACGTGTAGGCCTCCGTCAGCGTCCCGTCTGGCCTCAGGTGTGCCTCGTACCTGTCGACGACGGCCGGCCCGGATAGGCCGATGTCGGTCAACGTGGCGGAGGCGGCGACGCCCACGGCACCCAGGGCGAGGGTGACCACCACGAGTATGGCTATCTGCCGCGTCTCACTCATCTGGGCCAATCCCCGACGCCTTCGGCGGAGTCTCTATCTCGTCCCCAAACTTGAGGTACTCGAGCTTCGTCAGCCCGAGCACGCCCGCCACGATGTTGGTGGGGATGGTGTCCACCATCGTGTTGAACTCCTGCACCACGTTGTTGTAGGTGTACCTCTGGCGCCCGATCTCGTCCTCGAGACCTATGATGGCCTCCATGAGCTTCTTCACCGTCTCGGATGCCTTCAGGTCGGGGTAGGCCTCGGCGACGGCCCTTATGCTGCCGAAGAGGTTCGCGCTCTCCCTCTGGATGTCCGCGAGGTTCGCGGGCCCGGCGTTCAATACCTGTGCGCGGAGCGCCGCCACCTTCTCGAAGACCTCCCTCTCGAACTTCGTATACCCCTTAACGGCGCCGAGCAGCTGCTCGATCATGTCGAACCGCTTCTTCATAGCCACCCTGATCTGACCGAGCTCCGCCTCCGCGGCGTTCCTGAACCGGAAGAGCCGATTATACGACGAGACGAAGAGCCAGACCAAGACGAGCAAAACGACTACTAGAGCCCCGATGGCTAACGTGGTGGTGTCCAAGTATCATCCCTAAAAGCTACAAAGATACCCCGATGTTAAAAGCGATGCGCCCATACTCTAAAATATTGACGCCCGGGTGGCCCGAACACGTGAAGAAAACGGGGCAGATCGTTGCATATTTACCAAGTCTACGAAAGTGGGAAGCTGTTAAAGGCTAATAAGGCTGAGGCAGCTACAAAATCGCCATGGAGCCAGCTCTGCGTGGCATCATCGAGAAGGTCATCGACGAGGAGCTGAGCGAGGACAAGCTCAGCAGCAACTACGGCGTCTTCACCGCCTTCATGAGCCGCGGCCTCATCGACTCCGTCAGCTCGGCGATGTTCGGACGCGTCTACATGCGCGCCTACCAGGCCTGGCTCGACTATAAGGCGAGCCACGCCGAGGAGCCCCGCCCCGAGGAGGCGGTCGAGCTTGTGCGCATCTTCGAGACCAGAGCCATAGAGATCAAGTCGAAGATCAGCGAGATAGCGAGCCTCTAAAAGGAAACTGTTATTCGCTGTTGTCGTCGAGTATCCATGATTGGGATGCCCGAGGAGTCCTTTATCTCCGAGCAGGATTTCCCAGACTACATCGCGAAGCTCAACGGCTTGAGGACGAGGGTCGCGGAGGCGCTGCCCCTCGAGCCGAGGATGAGGGTGCTCGATGTTGCCACGGGCTCCGCCTACTTCGCCATGGAGCTGGCGAAACGAGACCCCACGCTGAAGATACTGGGCATCGATAGCTCGGATCGCAGCATCAGGATAGCCGACCGCAACATAAGGGGTAGGTGGCTCGACACCGTCGTCTCCCTCATCAAGATGGACGCGACGAGGCTGGAATTCCCCGCCTCGACCTTCGGACTCGCCACCAACTTCCTCGGCTTCGATGACGTACACATGACCAAGGAGGCGCGGGGAGTAAGGGAGGTGTTCCACGAGGTCGCCAGGGTGCTGAAGCCACGCGGATATTTCTGCTTCGCAGTCATGCCCCCGGAGGAGGCGGAGACAACGGCTCAGAGGCTAGAGTGCGAGGTCTCGTCCTTCATCCGTGGCTCGACGTGGCTCCCCGCTTTGAGGTATCAAGAGTTCTTACGCGGCGCCGGCTTCACCCTCCTGAAGAGGGAGGTCCACTACACCCACCAGAAGATGAACCCAGACCAGGCGAAGAGGCGAGTCACCGCGATATGCGATGACACTCTAAAGATGTACGGGGTCGATGCGAATACCTTTGAAGAGACTTGGAGGCGCTTCGGCCCCGAGATCGAGGAGCATGGCCTAGGGTACTGCTCCCGGGTCGTCCTCATGATGGCCCGTAGGAACGCCTAGAGTAGGTATAGGGTCCTCTCCGTGTTGGTGATGAGCCTCAGTCCCTTCTTCGTCACGTAGACGGTGTCCTCAAGCTGTATTCCGCCCCAACCCAGGTCCAGGTATGGGACATCGATGTTGAGGACCATACCCTCCTCCACGATGCTCTTATCGTTCGGCCCTATCCACGGGCGCTCGTTGCACTCTACCCCGATGCAGTGTCCGAGGCTCATGCTGCACCTCTTGACCCCGCCCTTCTCCAGCTCCCTCTGGATCGCGGCGTAGACTCCTCCGAAGGTTGCGCCCGGCTTCGCCGCGTCGAATGCGGCCTCCTGAGCGTCTATTACAGTCTTGAACCTCTTCTCCATCTCGGGGGTGGCCTTGCCCAACGCTGCGGTACGAGCCACGTTGCCATAGTAGTGGCTCCAGGTCGAGCCAAGATTCATCCTGATGAGGTCGCCCTTGGCGAGTTGGTGGGTCGTTGGGGTCGGGTTGGGGTAGGCGCTACGCTCCCCGAAGCCTATGTGATCCTGCGCGACCCTCCCCCCGTCCTCGGCTACGCTGTAGCTGAACATCTGACTCAGGTCAAGCTCCATGATGTCCGCCTGAGCGATCTCGAGGGCGTCCTCCATCGACTTCTCGGTCACCTCGGTCGCCTTCTGGATCAGCTCGACCTCCTCCTGGGTCTTCACGGCCCTGATCTCTTCGAGGAGCCTGGTCCCGTCGACGATCTTTGCGTCCGGCAGGTTCCTCTTGATGGTCTCCCAGCGCTGAGGGGTGACGCCGTCGCCGTCGACCGCTATAGTCTTCTTGGCCATCCTCCTGTTCGTCACGGCGATGACCAGTGCGTCGCATGGCGTCTGCTCCGCCTGCGCCTGTGCGGCGTCGATTATTCTCTGCGTAACCTCCGAGGCCTTCGGGTTCTTCGAGGAGTTCACGTTCAGGCAGCCCCACCAGTGGATGTCTTTTATCCATGTGCTGCTCTCGGCGACGAGGTCAGCCTCCG
>JAUYEB010000276.1 GCA_030691555.1 Candidatus Bathyarchaeota archaeon | reverse complement strand
TCGTCTCGTGGCTGAATGTCCCGAGCACGATCCTCTTTGGAGCCATGGGGAGTGGTGTGCTTCTCGGGGGAAAATACTAGCGGTCACTTGAAGAACTTGCGCAGGTCTATGCCCGTCTCGGACTTGTCCTTAGCCGAGGGGAGGATGCCCTCCTGCAGGAGCAGCTTCCTCTTCCAGTCCAAGCCACCGGTGAAGCCTCCGATTCCACCGTCCGAGGAGACGACGCGGTGGCACGGCACTATGAGCCCCATGGGGTTGTCCCCCACGGCGTTTCCCACGGCACGCACCGCCTTGGGGCGACCGATCTGCTTAGCTATCCCACCGTAGCTCGTCAGCTTCCCGTAGGGAATGCTGTGGATGGCCTTCCAGACATCCACCTGAAAAGGCGTGCCGCGCATGTCGAAGGGGCCCTCGAAGACGAATTTCTCCCCCTCGAAGTATCTGTCGAGCTCCGACTTGAGCGCCTTGAACTTGTCGGGGTTCTCGACATATTCAGCCTTGATCCGTGCCCTGAGCTCCCTCATGAAGCCCTCCAGGTCACCCGACATGCTGAACTGGACGAGACCCTTCTCCGATGCCGCCGCCCACATGGTGCCCAGCGGCGTCTCCAAGCCTGCGATGTATATCTTCTCCACCCACTCACCATCCTTATACCCGGGGGTCCACCTACGTCTGTGAATCCCCCACCGGGATAAAACGCTGAGGGTGAAAAGACTTGAGCCGTCACCTGCTGGTACTGGCATCGACGTCGCCGAGGAGGATCGGGCTGCTGAGGCAACTCGGCATCGAGTTCGAGGTCGTCGACCCGGGGGACGCCGAGAACAGCTTCTCCACCGATCCGGAGACGCATGTGAGGGAGCACGCCCTGGGCAAGGCCGAGGCAGTCGCCTCACGGCGCCCGAACGAGCTGATCGTCGCGGCCGACACTATTGTGGTTCTCGACGGTAAGATCATAGAGAAGCCACGCGGCGCGGACGAGGCGAGGGAGATGCTCCGAATGCTCTCCGGCAGGACCCACACAGTGATCTCGGCGATTGCCATAATGAGAAAGCACGAGCCCTATTCCGACGTCAGGATCGAGGAGACCCGGGTCACCATGAAGATGCTGAGCCCGATGGAGATCGACGCGTACGTCGCCACGGGGGAGCCGATGGACAAGGCGGGGGCGTACGCGGCCCAGGGCCTCGGCGCCATGATCATCGAGCGCGTCGACGGCTGCTTCTACAACGTCGTTGGGCTGCCCATGAGCCTGCTGTTCGACATGCTGAAGGCGGCCGGGATCAACCTCTTGACCCACCCATCTATATAACCACCATATTCTATATAGATTATCTTTAAATTATATACCCAATTCCGATTATGGAGTGATTTGAGTTCCAAGTACAGGAACGTGGCCGGTTCAATTGTGGCCCTGTACTTCTTCATCTCAGCCATAATGCTGATCAAGGAATCGGCCGGAATGATGGCCGAGTTCCTAGCCGAGAAGATAGTGCTCGTCATAAGGGACACGACGAGCGGGGTCTTCGCGGGGTGGCTCGGGACGGCGCTCCTTCACAGCAGCGGCGCCTTCGACAGCATAGTCGTGGCCTTCGTCTCCTCGGGGGCGATGCCGCTCGCGCTCGCCGTCTCAACCATCATAGGGGCCGAGCTGGGGACCACGGTCACCCCCTTCCTGATCTCCGTCCTCAACCAGGTGAGGGGGAGGAAGCACCAGGACGCCGCCTTCAACGTCACCCTCACGCACGTCCTCTACAACCTCTTTACCCTCGCCATCTTCTACCCGGCGGAGCTATTCTTTGGCACATTCACGTGGATAGCCCTGCAGGGGAGCAACATATTCGTCAAGGCGCCATGGCTGAACGCCATCCCCGACGTGTTAGACGTTATAACGCCCTGGGTCCCCGTCGTCCTCGAGTACATCCCGCCGTGGACGGGGCTGATCGCGGGGGCCGTCATGCTCGTCCTCGCCCTGGCCGGCGTCGAGAGGTACATGACAGAGATATTCAACATGCCGAGGAGCTGGAACCTCATAAGGGCGACGTTCCAGAAGCCCCTCAGGGCCTTCGTGGCGGGATTCATCTTCACCCTCCTGATCCCGAGCACCACGGTCATGGTGTCACTTCTCGTCCCACTCGCCACGAGCGGCGTCCTCGGGGCCGAGTTCTACATCCTGCCCTACATCCTCGGCGCAAACATCGGAACCGTCTTCGACGTCATGATAGCCGCGATGACCACAGGGGACCCGATAGCGATGGGTGTCTGGCTCGTCCACCTGAGCGTAAACGTTCTGGGGGCGATCATCTTCCTGGCACTCATGAAGCCCTTCAGCAGACTGGTCAAGGCGACGGCGGACAGCGTCGCGGCGTCACCGAGGCTGACACTCGTGATAACAGCTGTCTTCCACATCGTACCCGCCGCGATAATCCTGTATTATTCGATGAACGCGTGATGGAAGACTTGATAAATGAACAAATGTGTAGGATAGTCGGAAGGATTGTCTAAGAGACTCTTCGGATGGTTCGCCCCCAAGCGTGGGGAGGATGTCCTCGTCATGGCCGAGAAGCACCTCGCGCTCACAAAGAACGCGGTCTGGGAGCTGTACGGGATGGTCGACGCCGCCGCAAACTGCGACGCCGAGCAGTGCGCCTCCCGCTACATGAGCGTCAGCAAGATGGAGATGGAGGCCGACGAGCTCAGGAGGCAGATGGTCGACGCCCTCACGGTGAGCGAGATGTTCCCCGAGGAGCGCGACGACCTCATGGAGCTCGTCCGGGCGGTGGACTGGATCGCCGACTTGAGCAAGGAGGCGGGACGCATCCTTAACGCCATCCACCTCGACAAGGCACCCCCGGAGATGAGGGAGGCCGCCCTCAACATGGTCAAGGCCGATGCCGACTGCGTGAGAGTCCTGACGGACTGCCTGAAGATGATGGCCAAGGACCCCAAGGAGGCGATAAACCTCGCAAACAAGGTCGAGATGCTGGAGGAGGACACCGACGAACTCTACAGCATCGCCCGCAAGCACCTGGCGACCCTCGAGTTCAAGGGCTGGACGGTGGGCTCGATAATCCTGTTGAACGAGTTCCTCGACTCGCTTGAGACGATCGCGGACTGGTGCGAGAACACCGCCGACATAGTCCGGGCCGTCACGGTCAGGATGCGCTAAAAACCAGGGGTCCAGAAAAAGGGGCGCTTTCTTCGCCCGAGTTTAA
>JAUYEB010000261.1 GCA_030691555.1 Candidatus Bathyarchaeota archaeon | reverse complement strand
AGTCCCGGATACCGTGCCTCATGAACATCATGAAGGCGATGAGGAAGCCCCTGACGGAGTGGGGCGCCGAGGCGCTCGGGTTGAAGGCCGACGATTTGAGGGCGTCGTCCCGGGTCGAGATACTCGACACCCAGGCGCCCGAGGTGAAGAGGAAGCGGGTCATGATAAAGGCGGAGAGGGTCGAGGAGGCCGTCGCCAAGCTGGTCTCGGCACTCGTCGCCGAGGGGGCGCTGGGGGGTTGAGCGTGAAGACACTCGTCTACTCGGACAACACCGAGGTCGCGCTCCAGCTCCTCGGCAGGGCGCTTGAGCTCGGCCCAGCCGTGGCCGTGGCCGCCGGGGATCAGGCGGGTGCCCTGGCAGAGGGAGGCGCCAAGACCTTCCGCATCGGTGAAGCGTCGATCGAACACCTCAGGGCCGCCATCCTAGAGGTGGCCAGAAGGGAGTCACCCGCACTGATCATGATCGCCTCCACCCGGAGGGGAAGGGAACTAGCCCCCAGGGTGGCTTCGGTCCTCGGCGCGGGCTACTGCGGCGACTGCTTCGAGGTAGAGCCCTCGGAGGGCTCGGTGAGGGTCAAGAGGCTCGCGTACGGTGGGTCGACGATCGCCACCGAGGCGATCAAGGGCACACCGGCAGTCGTCACGATCCCACCCCGATCCTTCAAGAAGCGCGAGGAACGTGCAACGCCAGGCGAAGTCATCGAGTTGAATGTTACTGGGGCCGCCTCGGCGGTCAGGGTGCTGGAGCGGAGGCCGAAGAGGACCGGCGACGCTGGCCTCGAGAACGCGAAGGTGATAGTGTCGGCGGGCAGGGGCTTCAAGAAGAGGGAGGACCTCGCCATGCTCGAGGAGCTTGCGGGGGTACTCGGCGCCAAGATTGGGTGCAGCCGCCCGGTCTCCGCCGACCTCGGCTGGATGGACCAGTGGGTCGGCATCAGCGGCAAGAGGGTGGCGCCCCGCCTCTACGTCGCCTGCGGCATCTCGGGCACGATCCAGCACGCCGCGGGGATCAGGGACAGCCAGACCATCGTCGCCGTGAACAGCGACGAGGCCGCTGGTATACACGAGCTGAGCGACTACAGCATCGTTGGGGACATCTACGCGGTCCTCCCCGCCCTCACGAGGGCCCTCAGGGAGAGGGTGAAGTAGAGTCAACCCTTTTCTTCCCAACTTCCATCGTCTAACTGTGCCACTCGATGACTCCGCGCTTGCCGCCATCGGCGAGGCCGCCCGCCTCATCAAACGTTCTCGGTACGTCACCGCCCTGACCGGGGCCGGCGTCTCGGTCGAGAGCGGGATACGCCCCTTCAGGGGTCCCGGCGGGCTCTGGACGGAGCGCGGCGAGCCCCCGATGGACGGCTACAGGAGGTTCGAGGAGGACCCGAAGGGGTACTGGGAGGAGATGCTCAGCCCCGCCCGGGTGAGCAGGTTCGGCGACAGCTTCAGGGAAGCCAAGCCGAACCCGGGGCACTACGCCTTAGCCGAGCTGGAGGCGATGGGCACACTGAGGGCGCTCGTTACCCAGAACATCGACAACTTACATATCGAGGCGGGGAGCCAGAGGGTCCTAGAGATACACGGTAACAGGCTCAAGCTGAGGTGCATCGGGTGCGGCGCGCGCTTCCCGAGGGGTGGCTTCGATCTCTCAACGCTGCCGCCCCGCTGCCCCGAGTGCGGGGGAGTCGTAAAGGACGACGTCGTCATGTTCGGCGAGCCGATACCGAGGGACGTACTCGCGGCGTGCCAGGCAGAGGCGGGGAGGAGCGACTGCATCATAGTTGCCGGGACCACGGCGGTCGTCTACCCCGCCGCCAGCCTGCCCCTAATCGTCAAGGAGAGGGGCGGCGCGATAATCGAGGTCAACCCGCTTGAGAGCGAACTGAGTAGACTCAGCGACGTCGTTGTGAGGGCCCCCTCTGGGGAGGCCCTGCCCGCCCTGGTCGAGGCCTTGAGGAGGCTATCCTAGCTTCTTACGGGTCCAGTCCGCGACCTCCTTGCCGGTCGCGAACCAGACGTCCCCCTTCTGCTCCATCTCCGTGAGGAGCTTCTCCAGCATGTCTAGGCGGCTTATCCTGCCCGTGGCCTGGGGGTGGCAGGTGAGGCCGAAGTAGCGTCCGAGGCGGTAGATGCCCTCGAACTCGGGCTTCCACTCCTTGTACGCCTCCTCGGGGCTGCGTCTGTAGGTGTCGTACTGGGGCCAGTCGTCGAGCATCCACTCGACTGGGAGTTCGACGAGGCCGGTCGGCTTCCCGCGCCACTCCAGCATGTAGGGCATGTCGTTGTCCATGAAGTGACGAGGGTACTATGACATTTTAACCTGTTTTGGTAAACAAACTTTATCTAAAAATGAGGCGCTTCTCAACTATGACCTTGATGGTGGTTAATGGGGCGCATCACCATTTAAAGGTTACCGATATAAGAGTCTCAGGATAATAGTGGGAGATCGGTGGGCCTTTCTGTTGGGCGTCTGGTTTAGCTCCATTGCGCCGAAAGGAATGCCGAGGGGAGCCAGGCTCTACCTCGCGGGCCTGTCCATCCTGGGCATCGCGGACGGCATCTTCGTCGCGATCTTCCAGTTCTACCTCATCGCCCTGGGCTTCACGAGCGCCGAGTTAGGAACCGTCTTCATGGTAAGGATGATCGCGATCGCGATCCTGACCCTGCCTATGGGCGTCCTCTCCGACCGCTACGGCCGCGCCAGGGTGCTGATGGGGGGCCAGCTCTTCTTTATCGTCGGTCTCGCCATAATCCCCTTCGCGAGAACCATAGAGGCCTTCAGCCTGGTGCTCCTTCTCATGGGGGTCGCCGCCTCCGCTTTCGTTGTGATGGGACCCATCTATTCGAGCTTCTTCAGAGGGGAGGAGATGGACAAAGCCTTTGGGGTTCAGGGGTTCATCAACATCACCTCAAGCGCCGCGGGGAGCCTCACGGGGCTGATCCCGCCGATGCTCGTCTCCGGCTGGGGCATGGGCGCCGCCGAGTCCTACAGGCTCGTGCTCTACGTCGCGACGGCCTTCTATCTGACGTCCATGCCATTCCTCGTGCTCTCGGCCACCTCGGCCAAGGAACCCGTGAGGGACGGTGGGCCGAGGCTGATGATCAGGTCGGCGGGCACCGTGGTGAGGTTCTCGGTCTTCTCCGCGCTGAACGGCCTCGGCTACAGCGTATTCTTCGGCCTCCTCTCCTACTACGCCTACACGCGGTTCGGCGCCACCTCGGCGGAGGTCGGGGTCTTCCTCTCCGCCTCGATGCTGGCGAACGCCGCGGCCAACATAGTCGCGCCCAGACTCTCCGGCAGGATCGGCACCCTGAGGGCCATCTCCCTCAGCCTCGGCCTCAGCGCCCCCTTCTACCTCCTCGCGGCCTACGCGCCCAGCTTCGCGATATTCGGCACTCTGCTCCTGACGCACATCTTCCTCGCCAACATCTGCTCGCCCCTCTCCACCAGCCTCTACATGAAGTCCCTCCACGACGACGAGAAGGGGACCGCCGCCGGAGCGAGCACCGTGGCCAACATGTCGCTCAGCGCACTCGGGACGCAGATAGGGGGCACTATGATGGGCGGCGCCCTGGGGTCACCCATCTACGTGGGCGCGGCGGTCTACGCCGCGAACGCCGCTTGGTCACTGCTGCTGAGGAAAGAGACGGTTAAGCACTAAAAAGCGCCTCACCCTCCCTTCAAATTAGGTATGTAGATTTGGACAGGTCACCGAGAAACATTAACGAGAGATCGGTTCCCCCCGACCACCGGATTCGACAGGTTACGAACCGCTCACCCTAGAAACTGGGCTTGATAAAACATCACGAAAACGCTCATCATAATCAGCCCCACCCCGATGACGAGATCTATATACCTCCTCCTGGTCGAAACCCAGAGCCTCAGATTCATCGTCATCGTCAAGTTGAGGACATAGACGCAGATCACTAACGTCAGCAGCGGCGCCACGACGATGATGTTATAGATGAGGAGTGAGGCCAGACCTTCAACAACGTTCGAGCCCGTCGACAGGAGACTGAGAGCGAGGAAATACGGCGGCGAACTGCATGAGGTGATTAAGAAGGCAGTCACGCAGCCGGCGACGAAGCCCATTCTGGGGTTTGAAGCACGTTCGATACGCCTCGTTATCTGATCCACGAAGCTGCTGGGTATCTGCCTCCTCCCTAGGAGGAATTGGAATATTTTTAAAACCCCGAGGGCGAGTGCGGCGACTGCGGCTAGGAATCTTATCTGGTCACTCATCCAGAAGATCTGCATGAAGCCCACACCCACGATGAAGCGGGTGAAGAAGACTGCTACGCTGAAGGCGAGGCTCGTTCTCATGGCGTTCTTGGGGTTGCTGCTGTACGAGACGAACGCGATCAAGATGAGAAAGAAGCCCAACATACATGGATTAATGGCGTCCACCAACGCAACCGTGAGTATAAAGACAAGGGAGACGCTGGCACCGTAAGCCAAGGGATACGCTTCCCCACCGAGGAAAAGCTCCTCCAACCTGGCGATTTTCCTATCGTCGCCTATGTTTTTCTCGAGCACCGCCTCTCCTCTCCCGTTGTCGACGTAGACGTTGACCCCGGAGTTTTCGTTCATGACCATATTCTCCCATGCCTCCCTTGATAGGCCGCCGGCTGCTACCATCCTCAGCTCGCCATCTGAGAACATGCTAATTATTGGTAAGGGCATGAACGGGGCGTCGATCAACTTCTCGATCTCTGAGAAGCGGTTGAGGTTGGCCGCGTCTGCGATGTCGTACACTACGAAGGCACCGTCAGGGTAGAACTCCTTAATTACTCTCAGCCGGCTCACGCAGGATTCGCAGTTGCTGCTCGATAGGATGTAGAAGGAGTTTGAGCCTGATATAGATGAGAGGGACAGCAGGAGGGCTATCGACACCGTGCCGAGGACTTTATTCATTATCCATACCTTATGAGAACTTAACTTATCGTTTTTGGTGGTGTGTCGAGTACCGTGTCCTTCTCCGCGTAGACTAATCTCGTGACCACGGCTTTGAAACTCTTAACGGGTGTGTGTCCTACTCTACAGATGTCGGCTACACCGGCGTAGTATACGACGTGACCACCCATCTTCTCAGCCAGCTCCTCTAGGTCATTGAAGGTGAGGAGGGGTGGCCAACAATCGCCTCGGAGTCCTTCCCTGTGGCCGCTGGATGAATCCACGCCATCCATGATGATCTTCTCCAGGGCTTTCTTCGATTCCTCGGTGCCGAGGCCCCAGATTTTCCACGCCTCATGCTTTTCCAGTATGCCGTGGAGGATGCCCATGCTCCTCACGTCTAGGGCGATGGCGCTGTCGGATGCCTCGATGACTCTGTGGATTTTCATCGCGAGCGGGTCGCCTCCCTCCTTATTCCTTATGAAGTAAAGGAGCCTATCCCGCTCGAGGAGGTTCAGGGATAACACGTTCAGCTTATGTTCTTCGCCCATCATACCACCGACTTCGGCTGTCGACCGTTCACCCATATGTCGTCCCACCTATCCTCGTGGGGGGTCAGCTGACTGAGGTAGACGATGAGGGGCCTCACCGAGTCGGGGTTGGGCGGCCTCCTGTGCGCCCCCTTCTCGACGTAGTGTCTCCAAGCCTCCCTTATCAGGTTCCTCATCTCCCCCCTAGGGACTATGTAGAACCTGTGTCTCCCGTCGTCCTTCTTGACCACGATGAGGTTGTAGAGGAGGGGCAGCTCACCCAGCCTATTCTGCCTCCCCACCGTCACGTTGACGAATGTCTTCCTGTCGTTGATCGTCTTCACCTGGAGCGCCGTCGTCCTCCCGATCTCGGGGTCCAGCACCATGAGGTCGGCCCCGCCGTTGCCCCCGTTTATCGGTGAGGCCACCAGCCCCATCTCAGATAGCCTAGATGCCGCGAGATAGAGTCCCACATTCCCGTTTACCTGCTTCCCCATCCGGCTCCGCTCCTTATTCCTTCTCGGGGGTGGGTATAAGTTACACGTTTTTGGTTGTGGAATAGTTGGAACTCGGTGATGGGTTTCAAGATTCTCGTTTTTCCAGTGTTTTTCCCGTCATGGAGTCCTCGACCTTCTTATAGGCTCCGAATTTTTCCTCAAGTTCCTAGATGAGTTTCTCGTGGCATTCATTCGAGCAGATCACTTTTCCGGGGGGACACAGTTTACCGCAGATGAAGCAGAACGTCATCATTTTAGTTACCCGGGGCCCTTCGGAGTTCTATTATCCGGCTTCCGATGGCGAAGCCCACGGGGAAACCCACGATTGCCGCCATGTCATAGATAGAATTTATCCTCATCATCCAGTTGACGATGGCGAGCAGCGCGTAGCTGCCTATCCCTGAGAACGCCGCCATCCTCAGCGGCTTCTCGAAGCGGTGCCTAGCGGAGAGGAACCCGCCGAGTGCGCCCCCCGCCGCGGTGACGATGAAGCTGAGGGTGAGGAGGGCCACCGCGTCGTCGAGGGGCGTCGTGAGCACCAACGCGGAGAAGATCCACGCCGGCGCCGCGGCCGTCACGATGCCGGCGGCGTAGTCTCTAAGCATGGCTCCGCCTCCTTCTCCTCGTCGGCCTCGAGCATCGCTATGAGCTTATTCACGTTCTCCGTCTTCTCCAGCGTCCATATCCACTTCTCCTCCCTGTGCCCCATGAAGGGCGTGACGGGCCCCAGGAAGAATCTGCCCATGGCGCCGGCCAGCGGCGCGAAGAGGCCCGCGGCGCGGAGTATGAGCAGCGCCGCCGTCTCCAGCTTCCGCTCCTTAATCAACTTGTAGGCGGTATCCACCGTCTCGGCCTCCTCGCCGGGGGTGACATCGTCGAATATGCTCATGCCAAGCCACCCTCCGGCCTATCGCCGGGGGAATGATGGCCCTCGAGTTCCTCACCACCCTCAGTGGAGCCCCGATCAACCCCTTTTCGGGGGTTCACTATGTTGACGTCCTCGGTCTCCGTGATGGCGGCTTCGAGGATGCCGAGGGCGGAGTCGATCTGCTTCTTCGTCGTCACGAGGGGGGGCGCGATTCGGAGGACGCTGGTTCCGTAGGCACCCATCCTTATGGTCCACAGCCCCTTCTTGAAGCAGAGGCGGCAGATCTCGTCCGCCATCTCGGGGGAGGGGTCGTCCGGGTTATGTGAGTGGTGTTTATCGGGGTTCACTATCTCGACGCCTATGAGGAGACCGACACCTCTCACGTCGCCTATTATCGGGTGCTCGCCCCACATATCCACCAGGCGATCCTTCAGGTACTCCCCCATGGTCCTCGACTGGTTGAGGAGGTCCCCACTCCTGATGATCTCGATGTTCTCGAGGGCCGTGGCCACACCTACGGGGTGGCCCCCCATAGTGTGACCGTGGGCGGGGCGTTCCTGACGCCTGTTGAGGAGGTCCTCACGCACCGAGACGCCGCTCATCGGCGCCACTCCCCCAGCCATGGCCTTACCCATTACCACCATGTCGGGGACCACGCCGAAGTGTTCGATGCCGAACCACTCACCCATCCTGCCGAAGCCGGTCTGAACCTCCTCGGAGATGAGTAGGATCTCGTGTTTTGTGCAGAGTTCTGCGAGTGCGTTCATCCAGGTGCTGGGTGGCACGTGCCACCCCGCGTCTCCGGCGACGGGCTCGACGATCACCGCGGCGACCTCGTCGGGGGGAAGGTAGCTCTTGAAGGCGTAGTTCTCCACGTAGCCTAGGCATAGGAGGTCACACGTGTCCAGGTGTTGACCGAATGGGCATCGGAAACAGTAGGGGTACGGCATGGTGTAGACGCCGGGGACGTGGGGACCGAAGCCCCGCACCATCTCGGGTCGATAGCTACTCACGGCCATCGCCCCGTAGGTTACTCCGTGGTAGGCCCCCGTGAAGGCTATGATGTAGGGCCGCCGAGTCACCCATCGGGCTACCTTTATCGCCGCGTCGTTTGCGTCGCTTCCGCTGTGGGCGTAGAGGACCTTCTTGTTACCAGGCCCCGGCAATATCTTGCTGAGTTCCCTCTCTAGCTTGAATCTTTCCTCGATGAGGCCGTGTGTCACCCTGTCCGCCTGTTCGTGGAGAACCTTTAGCATCCTGGGGTGGCTGTGGCCCACGTTGACGGTGCACCTCCCGCTGATGAAGTCGAGGAAAGCGTTCCCGTCGACGTCCTCTATGAACACGCCGCCAGCCCTCCTCGCGACTGGCTGCAGGTAGTACTCCGGCAGCCCAGCCTCACTGAGTATCCTCCTCGCCTCGGGTCCCTGAGGCTCGACCACTATCTCCGGCTCGCTCCTATTCCACAGACTCAACATCTTTCACCTTTTGATCATGAGAAAAAAATGGGATTTGGAACTACTAGCCTCCTAGAATCACTATCTTGATGACGTAGTTGATGATGTAGCTGAGTCGCCCGATGGTCTGCGTCGCGTACCAGACTAGCTCCCCGCTCCAGTTCGCGCCGAGGCTGATCATGAGGAAGATGCGGCCCGCCTTCGCCGACCACCCGAGCAAGCCGGTGTGCTTGCGGGTGAAGGTGAAGAAGGTGATGGCCGTGATTGTTCCTATGAGGATCAGCGTGGCGTTGAGGACGTTCATGGCGGAGCCCGCCGAGAAGGAGTTGTAGAGGTCGAGTACGGTGTTCTTCATTTGGTCGATGATCTGTCCCCTCAGGGTCCCGGCGATCATGACGCCCGTTCCGATCCCGACGAGGACCGCGGTTGGGTAGCGTGCCACCCAGGCGATCTCGTTCTTGAGGCGGGCGTACATGAGCAGGCCGAGGAAGAGGGGTATGATGAGTAGTAGGTTTCCTGCCATCATCGGTGTGATGGCGTTTTTGTAGACGCTCTCGAAGTTCAGGACGATGTAGTGCGCCGTCGCGGCGCCGATGACGGCCTGCTGGCCGAGGCGGAAGATTGGGTTGTCCTTCCACAGCATCGTGAAGACGCTGATGATGAAGAACGCCGCGACGAGTGCTCCGAGCGTGTCGGTCCAGATCATGGCGTCTTCACCTCCCCCCACTTGAACCGCTTGCCGAGGTAGCTGAGGTTGCCGAGTATGAAGAAGGCGAGGAAGGGTAGTATGCCGATGTTCTTGGCGTCGCTCATAAGCGCCCCGGGTCCGGGGACTTTTCCGTGGACCTCAAGCTCGGTGCCCATTCCTGAGCCCGAGAGGAAGCCCTGAATCTGTGTAGGGAAGTAGGGCACGGCCATCGGGCCGCAGCATCCGAGCGTGGCGACTATGGTCGGCATCTTGTACGGGGTGACCCACTGCCTGATGGGGAACTCGATGTCGGTGCAGCTCGTGTAGACGAAGATGAGTAGGTCAATGTCCTTCGCGGTGTTGATGTCCTTCATCATGGGCAGCTCGTCGAGTGGCTTGTTGTTCCAGTCGGCCTTGTAGACGCCGCGGATGTTGATGGCCATGCTGGCCTCGCCCGCCTCCCCGAGGGGGGCGTAGCCGAGGACGACGTAGTCGATGCCGTACTTCTTCCCGTAGCTCTCAGGGATCACCTGTTTGCCGAGTTCGTTCTGCAGTAGAAGCGGGCCGTCCTGTGTCGGGCTGTAGAAGAGCACCTTCAGGTCGCGCTGGAAGAGTATCTTCCACGTGGCGAGGAACTGCGCCTCCTGCTCGTCGAGCAGCTGGGCGCTCGCCCCGAAGCTGACCGCGACGACGCTCCCCGCGGGGAGCTTGTCGATGGCGTCGTAGTAGCCGATTGTTCCCGAACTGACCTGCACCGGCAGGCCGAGCGGCTGTAGGACGGGTAGGATGAAGCCGATCAGGCTGAGGACGTAGAGCCAGCGGTAGTCGATGTTTCCCATCTTGTGCCAGATTGTTTGGTTCATCTTGGTCATCCAGACACCTCCAGCGTTACCTCCTTGCCCCAGAGGGTCCTTATCCCGACCACCAGGGCTGCGAGGGCTGCCGCGATGACGGCTCCGCGCCCACCCCCGGTGTTGGGGACGAGCAGGAACCACTCACCGAGCGGCACGATCCAGGGGATATAGACCTGGAAGAGCGGTATCTGGCGCAGCGTGTAGATCATGCCCCCCGCGATGAGGGCGATGGCCTCCATGCTGCTGACGCGGAATGTGCGGTAGGCGCTCGAGGCGAGAGTGAAGTACATGATCGCGTAGATGGTGGCGCCGACGTTGCTGTAGATGTTCGTGAACCACCAGCGATACTCTGGGCTGCTCGATCCCCCCTTGAAGAAGAGGGCCGAGATGAGGAAGCCGGCGAAGAAGACGTAGGGCGTTACCGTGTAGACTAGCTGCAGTGTGGACCTGTTCTTCTGGTAGAGCTTGTACTGCGAGGTTGTCATGTAGACGAAGCCCATAGCTACGGTGGCGGCGCTGATGACGACGATCCAGTTGGTCAGCACTCCCTTGACGCCTTGGAGGGGCGCCCAGGGTATGAAGTACGCGGCGACCATCAGTATGCCGGTTATGGCGATGATGATCACCGGCAGTTGCTTCCTAACGAAGTAGCTCGTGCATCATCACCTCCTATAAGGCAAACAGCGCGGCTGCCGCGCTAACCCCGAGTAGGCCAACGATTAGGCCGACCCCGAGGAGCAGAAGAGAGTAGAACTTGCCGAGGTCCTCGATCCAGACCCCAGCGAGCATCAGTGGGTTCTCCGAGATGATCGCTCCGGCGACGTATATCTCCTGTCCGAGGAAGACGTAGTCGCACATCATGGCGAAGGCGTAGACCATGATCCATCGGCCTGTTCCGCCGACGTTCATGCCTCCCTTGATCTTGGCCATCTCGAGGCTGATTGGGCAGTCGCTGTAGAAGATGCCGATGCTCAGGTTGAGCCCGACACCCTCCTGGTCGTAGCTTGCGGTGACGGCCTGCGTCCACGATAGGGCGCCCTGGCCATAGTACCTCAGGCAACTTGGCTGGAAGGCCTCCGGCTTGCCCTCAGCTTTGTAGCCCTCGCGGACCATCGCCTCGATTAGGGGGATGGACTCCGCCTGGTAGGGCATGTGGACGATAAGCTGGGCCTCGTACTTGGCGCAGAGTTTGGCGATGTAGTTTAGGAACGCCAGGGCGACGAGCGTCATGCTGACCAGCTGTGAATAGAGCTGGCCGCCGGACGCGCCCATCGCGTAGTGGACGGGTTTGTTCTCCTCGACGCTCTTCCCGACGCCCTCCGTGATTGCGGCTATGGCTGGGATCTCCCTGAGCTGATCCGCCTTGATCTCTCCCGCGTATGCCTTCTTGTTGTAGACGTATGTCGCGGCCACGAGGACCGCGAGTAGAATTAGGGGCTGTAGTGTTCCGTCTGCTAATATCCCGAGTAACATGGTTACTCCGGCTTAAGAGTTGATTAAATCTTGTATAAGAAGTCTTTTATAAAATATGAGGTATGTTTATATATAAAAAACCCCGATTTTAAATTGGAGACGCGGCGAATTTGGGACAAGAGACAGTGCTCTCACCATCGACATCAAGGAAGGGGGAGACATCCCTCAGGTCAATAGTACCTGCAAGCATCGTCAAGCAGTTCAGCCTGAAGGAACACGACAAGCTCGACTGGAGCCTCGAGGCGAAGGACGGCGAGATCATCATCGTCGTCAAGCCTGTCAAGGTGGGATAGGATGGTCTGTACCCTGTGCTTCCTCAGGAGAATCAACGACATCAGGAACGCCTACGAGGATATGATGGTTGACCTGAGGAAGGTAAATAACTGGGTGAAGAAACGCTGGCGATTAGGGAGCCAACTACCCGCCTCTTAAGAGGTAGTGAAAGAATGAACTGCATTAAAAATTCAAAGGAGAAATGTGAGAATCTTGCTTTCAAGAAATGCTATGGGTGTGAGAACGATCCCTTTTCTAAAATAAATAACGATGTCAATGTTAAGGGGGAGCGTTAGGGAACTAAGGTACTTTTAACCCCGCCTCTCTAAACCTTCTCTTAGTGCCCTCTTTATAATGGCCAGAATCGTATAGATCCTTAAAGTATTGGTTCGCCTCGTCGATTAATTCTTGAGCCGTGTCTGCTAAGTTCTTTAGATATGTCTCCTGCTTTTCGTGGTATTGCACTAGGTCCTCGGCCTTCTCCACCTTCACCCTCAAGCCATCGATCTGCTTCTGCAGGCTGTCTAACCTGACTTCTATCTCAGCTAGTTCATCGATATTTTTGAGAAATTCCTTGAAGAACGTCTCAACATCTTCAGGGGGTAGAGTATCCGCGCCACCACGACCCATAGCCCCCTCTTCAGGCCAGATGTCCTTCTCTGTTAGATTAAGAGTCTTTCTCAGTTTCATCATGGGGCAATCGTCATCGCAGAACGGTGGATCGTTGAAATCTTGGCAATCGTAGCAATACTTCTTCAACCAATTTGAGATGGTGCTTAAGCGGCCCTCATCGAACTCGGCTCTCTCATTAACCGCGTCCCACGCAATGTTTGTTATCCATAACCCATTAGGAAGCCTCGTTTTCTCCAACTGCCCTTTGAGGGCGTCACGCTCAGCCACAAGACCTCGCGCCTCATCAAAAGTTAATCTATCAGGACACGGCTGTGGTATTCCTCTTCCGCTATTGATCCAGCAGTTAGGCTCAACACCGTCCTCTAGGTGAAGGTGAACACAACCACCACAGCCAAGATCAAGAAGACTTGTCACTTCGCCTCACCCTCCTCTTCCTCCTCGCCGCCCTCTACGCCCTCACCCACGTCCTACTCGCCGTCTTCCTCTCCAACTTCTCCAGGAACGAGCTACAGGCCGTCCAGATGGCGCCCCTCATATCGCTGCCGAGCATGGCCCTGAGCGGTATGCTTGTCCCGGTCAACAGCCTCCCCGACTTCGTCCAACCCCTGGCGAGGCTCGTGCCCCTCTACTACGGGAACAGGATATTCGAGGGGCTGATGCTGAAGGGGTACGGCGTCTCGGAACTCGCAGGCGACGTGCTGGTCGTAGCCGGGATGGCGGTGCTCTTCCTCGCCTTGGCGCTCATGACCGTTAAGGACAGGATAGACGCCTGAGCCCACAAAGACGAACTGTCTAGACGACCTCGACCCGGGCACCGTATTGAGCGGCGACCCGCTCCGCGACCTGCCGGATCGTCAACGTCTCACCCTTCATCAGGTGGGTGCCCGTTCCCTCCGCGATGTATGCTAGTAGCTTCCGGGCGCACTCCTCGACCTCGACGAGCGTGACAGGCGTGTCCTCCGGCGGCCTTATGCGCACGACGCCAGTCTCCCTCGCCGCCTTGTTGAGGCGGGGGAAGAGGCGGCTCTCGTTCCGGTCCCTCCCCTCCAGGTCGATGATGTTTGGCAGCCTCACCGTCACCGAGTTGGGCAGAGCCTCCACAAGCTTCTCGGCCTCCCTCTTCGCCGAGGCGTAGGGGGACTGGAGCTGACCGCAGCACCCGCAGCGGAAGCCGTCTCCAGCTAGCTGGGTGCTCGTGAAGATCAATCGTTTACCGTACTTCCTGCAGGCTTCGGCCACGTTTGCGGTCCCGTTGACTATGTGGTCCCAGTACTTCATCGGGTTCTTGATGCTGTCCTGTACGATGCAGGGGGAGGCTAGGTGGTAG
>JAUYEB010000146.1 GCA_030691555.1 Candidatus Bathyarchaeota archaeon | reverse complement strand
TTCGGGCGCTGCGATATCACTCCATCCGTGGTCAGGACCCCCCTGACGTTCTCGCGGATGCCCAGCGCGGACCAGAGGATGTTGACGACCTTCATGCCTCCCGCCATCGACGCCGCGCAGCCGCCGACGAGCATGACGACTATCAACACGGTCTTCGCCGGGTCGTAGAGGGTGGGTATGCCGACGTAGTCGAACCCCGTCGCCGAGGCCATGCTTATGACGTGGAAGATGGAGTCGAAGAGGTTCAACCCGGAGATTAGGGCGACGAGCAGGCTGCCCGCCACGATTATCACAATGTATAGCCTCGCCTCTTCGTTCACCGCCTTTCTGATGTTCCCCTTCAAAAGGTGGTAGTTGAACTTGAAGTTCAGGGAGCCGAGCAGCATCAGGAAGAGGAGGACGATCCTCAGGGGGAGACCGATGGTCGCCTCGAACACCGCCCTCGAGGGGGAGAAGCCACCAGTCAGCGTGTCGATCGCGAGTGTGACAGCCTTGACGACGTCGGGGAAGCCGAGGAAGAAGATCGGCACGGTGAAGGCTAGTACGTATATGCCGTAGACGGCGAGCACCATCGCGAACGACCTCCTCACGTTTACCTCCACGCTCTCGATACCGAGGGCGGAGCCCAGGCTGTTCAGGGCGTGCTCCGACTGGAAGAACGCGAGGAGGATGAAGACGACGCCGACGCCGCCTATGAACTCGGTCATGCTCCTGAAGAGGGCGAAGGACTGGGGGAGCACCGCCTCCTCGGGGATGAGGGTGAATCCAGTCGTCGTGAAACCGGAGACGCTCTCGAAGACAGAGTTCGTAAGCCTCTCGACCGGGCCGATGCTCTGGAAGGGGTCCAGGTAGATGTAGGGTATGGCGCCGATGAGGGACATCACGATGAACGCCAGGATGATCAACAGGCACGAGGACTTGTAGTCAAGCTCCCGCTTTTCGCAGAGGGCGTTCAGGAGGAAACCCGCCACGAGGAAGCCTATGCAGCCGAGGGAGACGGCTATCATCCCGCCCCTCTCGTTGTAGTAGAGCCCCACGAGGAACGGTATGATCAGTAGGAGACCACAACTCTGCAGGAGGAATCCGAGATTCGCGAGAATCCTCAACCTCAAGGCAAAGCATCCTTCGGGCTCTTAGACATACGATTTCTATAGTGGGACGGAGTCGATCTTCACCACTCCTATTCGAGAGGAGTGTCGTCGGCTTCAACACGGACGTACGTTATTATAACCCCTTCCCCGGTCTCGCATCCCCGACCAGTGACAGATTCTTAACCGAATCAAGAAATTCCTCTAAACGACGCCGGTGGGGACTCCACGAGTGCGCTGCAACCGGGCGCCCTCTGCCTTGGCTTTAAAAAAAGCCTACCTCATGGGGAAGGACCATCGGAGGATGTCCTTCACCGACTTGTCGACGTACTCGCCGCACCTCTGGGCTATGTCCTCGCTAGTTATGACGCCGTAGATTATGCCACCCTTCACCACTGCGAGACGCCTAACGTCCTGCTTCTGCATCATCTCCGACGCCTTGAGGAGGTCCTCGTCCGGGTCGATCGTGATCAACGGCGACGCCATCGCGTCCCTCACCTTTGTCTTGTCAAGGTCGAGCCCGGCGGCGACGACCTTTACCACTATGTCCTTCGGCCCGATCATGCCAGTCGGGGCGCCCCTCTCGGTCACAATGATGTAGGAGTGATCGTCCTCGGCGATCATCTTCGAGGTCTCCCTTATGGAGGCCTCAACGTCGATTGTCACGAACGTCTTGTCCATGTAGTCCTTTACCCTGTATGACATCCTGTCAACCTCAGGGTTGTTCGAGTAAGGGCGGTTTATACGGTTTACCAGTTTAGTACCTCGTCGTCGCCCGGCGCCCGAGGACCCTGAGGAGGTTGTCGCGGTAATCGTCCCTTCCCCCGAGGCTGGCGTGAAGCGCCTCGTACTCCCCCCGCAGTTCCTCGACATCCGGGACTCTCTTCACGGGGTCGTTTAGGCCGAGCCCGTTCCTCAGCTCGTCGAAGACCGCGGGGCTGCTCAGGGCGGCCCTGCCTATCATCACGCCGGCGACGCCCATGCCCCGTAGGAGTCTCACCTTCTCCGCCGAGTCGATGCCGCCGTTCGCTATGACGGGCCTCCCCCTCGCCGCCTCGACGCATTCGGGGAAGACCGAGTAGTCGTCCCCCTCCACGGACTCTTGGGCCGCGGTCTTGGCGTGGACGACGAAGAGGTCGGCGTCGACGCCCCCGAGGGCGTTTAGGTAGACCTTCTGCGCTTTCTCGTAGGCGTTGGTGCCGAGGCGTATCTTGAGGGAGGCTTGGTAGCCGTGGCCCTTTATCGCGGAGACGAGCCTCTGGGTCTTCGCGGCGCGCTTTATCATGGCCGCCCCCTTCCCGCGCCTGATGACGTCCGGGCTCGGGCAGCTCAGGTTGAGGTTGAACCCCTCGAAGCCGGGGAAGGGCTCGAAGCCCGCGAGGAACCTCTCCAGCTCCTCCTCCCTGCCGGTGAGCAGCTGTATCTGCACGGGCGTCGAGTCATGTGCCTCTATCTTCTCGAGGGCGAGCCTGTTATTCCTAAGGAAGCTCTCCACGTGCGCCATCTCGGTGAAGGTCAGGTCAGCGCCGTGGCGGAAGCACAGGGTGCGGAGGGCGGCGTCCGTGTACCCTTCGAGCGGCGCCAGCATGAAGCGGAACAACGGCGGGTGAAGTATCCGCCTCGGGGGATATATGCGAATTCTTTAAACGGCCTCCGACCCGCCGTATGGGAGACGTTGAAAACGCGGCCAACGGTCGAGAAGATGAACCCCCTCATACTCGTCGCCCTCGGCGGAGTCGTCGGCGCAGTCCTCCGCTACCTCATATCCACGAGCGTCCAGTCCGGGTTCCCCGGGTTCCCCTACGGGACGCTCTTCGTGAACTTCACCGGGACCGTCGCCCTCGGCGCGGTCATGTACCTCTCCGAGTCCTACGCGGGCCTCACCCCCGAGGCGCGCATCTTCCTAACCATCGGCGTGCTCGGCGCATACACGACCATGAGCACCTTCGGATACGAGTCCTTCCGCCTCCTCGAACAGGGTGACAACGTCAGGTTCGCCCTAAACGTCCTCGGGACGAACAGTCTGGTCATCGCCGGCATCTGGGTCGGCAGGATCATCGCCCAGAGGCTCAGCCCCTAGAAACAAACCTGTTGCCGGGGACGTAGAACCGCAGTTCCTCGGGGAGGTCGCGGGTCACCCCTATCCTGTGGCTCGTGCAGTAGTCGGCGACGCATGGCGCGTCGAGGATGTACAGCGGCCCATCGGGGTCGGTCGCAGGGTAGCCGAGCAGCTCCCTGGTCACGCCGAGGGCGACACTCAGCTTCCCCGGGCCGCTCGTCAGCTCCCTGTCGTCAGCCACCGGGCGTAACCTTCTCATTGTCTTCAGCCCCCTCGTGGGCTCTATGGCCCTGAAGAGGACGCCGCCCACCGCGCCGGCCTCGTGCGCCACGACGTTCAGCATCCAGTACCTGTGGACGTTGTAGACGAAGAGGCGCCCCGGCTCGTCCCACATCATGGCGTTGTAGCCCTTCAGCCCGTGGTAGGCGCGGCTCGCCGGGTCCTCCCCGCCGTGGTACGCCTCAGTCTCCACGACGACGCCCTCAAGCCTCTCCCCGTCGAGCACCCTGACGAGTCTCTTGCCTAGCAGGTCGCGGGCAACGGCCTCGGGACTCCTTGCGTAGAACTCCCTCGGCAGGACAGACGGCGCTGGCATAGGCGAACCATGGGAGGCGGGGGATATTTTAATTGCCCCCGGTGACATCAACGATGAGGCGCTGGGGAACATGGACTCGTCGGGCTGGCTGGAGGTGCTGCGGGACGCCGCCGAGCACATCGTCGCGAGGGTCTCGCAGGCACGCGTCCGGGGGGCCGGGCTAGAGACCCGTGACTTCAAGCACCTGCTCGACGACGCGGCCCAGGGCGCCCTAGTCGACACCCTCACGAGGCGCGGCGTCTCGGCGCAGCTCATCAGCGAGGAGGGCGACGTCCTAGTGGGGGCGGGCGGACCCATCGTGATCGCCGACCCGGTCGACGGCACCACCAACCTCTCCCGGGGGATGCGCCCCGCCGTCACCTGCCTCTCCGTCTCCGAGGACGGCACCCTGGACGGCACACTCGTCGCCCTGGTCTCAGACATCTACACGGGTGAGACCTACACAGCCGAGAAGGGGAGGGGCGCGCTCCTAGACGGCAGGCCGATCCGCGTCGCCGCCCCGAGGCCCGCCAGGGCGTCCCTCATCTCGATGGACATAACAAAGAACCCGAAGCTCAACCGCGTCGCCCCCCTCCTCGACACCTGCCGGTACCTCAGGATGCTCGGCAGCTCCGCCACGGAACTCAGCCTCGTCGCCTCGGGCAACCTCGACGCCCACCTCGACATCAGGGGGACGCTGCGCGCCACAGACGTCGTCGCCGCCCTAACCATCCTACGCGAGGCAGGCGGGGTCTACGCCGTCGACGGTGCCCACGGCGGGGACATCCCTCTGACCAAGACCGCGGTCATGGAGCTCGTCGCCGCATCCAACACGCAACTCCTAGACGAGCTCCTCACCCTCACGAAGTGCCCCTGACCCTCTCAGGTCCACTCCGACCGGCCACCTTCGGCGGCCCTCGTAGAGGCCCGGCTTTAAGGCGTCGAGGCATACGCATACGACTCCAAAGTGACGCTAAAGGGCATCACTATTAACAGACGCGTGCCGGTCAAGATTTAGAGGGAAGTACGAATTAACATAAATAAGGTAAAATTGGATCGGAAGATAACAGATAATTGAGGCAAGCTAGTTAAAAAACGGCCTTTTTCGCGTTTTACCCCATAGGAACCATTTTTAAGCCTCCCGCAATGCTATCAACCGTTAGGGGTCGCTCATTGGGTAAGAAGAAGGTCCTGAGCGAGAAGAACCTGCACACGATGGTGCTGCCCTCGGTGAACGACACCCTGGGAATCGCCCAGAAGATGCTCGGGTATGACCGCGTGCTGGTGAAGTGTCAGGACGGCTTCGTCCGCATC
>JAUYEB010000091.1 GCA_030691555.1 Candidatus Bathyarchaeota archaeon | reverse complement strand
CTGGAACAGGTCCTCGCCGCTCCTCAGGTGGATCGGGTGATGCTCCCAGAATACCCTGCCCAGGGGGAAGAAGTCGAAGCTGTTCCTCCCAACCGGGAACTCGTGGTTCATCTCATCGGACCCCAAGCCGAGCCACTGGAGGTATCTGAAGCACTGGACCTCCTGGTAGCTGACGAACCGCTCGCCCCGGATCACGAATCCAGACTCGTCTCTCAGTATCTTCAAGCAACCACCGCGAAAGGCGGTGAGGGGACGCGGGTAGTGTTCACGAAGATTGACTCAGACGGATGCTGGGGAGTCACGCTCCAAGCCAGAGTGGTTTGTCCTCCCGCCCTGTACAAATATTTAGGCTGAACACAAATAACGCTTGCCACACTAAGAAAGCATTACCAAAGAAAATGGAACGTGAAACTTGTCAATTAAAAACACGTTGCTCTTTAAACCGAAGGGGTAAGACGACGTTTGTCTAAAAGAGCTGAGACGTTATTGACTACGACGTGGCAAAAAGAGGTGTTGGATGCCCACAGCCCACCAGTTTATTGCCTCACTCGTGCATAGAAACTGTAAATACCTTACATACACATGTTAATTTTGCCCAAGCAACAGCAACCGGGGATCGAAAAGGCACGAAGAACCCCGACGCTGACTCGGAACGGTGGGCCTAAAGGCTCACGGGGCTTAGGCTCCGCGGGACCTCACCGGGAAGAGGAAAAATGCTTGGGCACCTCCATTTTATAGGAAACCTAGATCGCGAAGCTCAGCTGTACTTCGTCGACGCGGGCATCGTCCAGAGTATGGCCAGCTTCAAGATCTGGGTGGCGGCGAGGAAGTAGAGGACGTAGACCGGCCCGAAGCTGTTCCATATCAGTCCGCCGATGAGGGGCGAGACGATGCTCGCGAGGCTCCTCGCTATCCCTATTATGCCGTACCAGGAGCCCAGAAGCTCCTTCGGGACGAGCTCGACCGAGATGGAGCCGCTGGTTACTCCGGCGAGCATGATGAAGCCGGTGAGGAGACCTACAATTATCAGGGTCAGCTCCCCCGGGACGAAGGCGAGGACCATCAACCCGACGGCGTAGAGTGGGCACATCAGCATTATGAGGTTCTTCCTGCCGAACCTGTCGGCTGATAGGCCCACCGGGAGCGCCAGTAGGACGACGACGAGCCAATACGTCGAGTCCATCAAACCGAGTGTGTAGGGCTGGGCGCCGCGGATCACCTTCGCGTATAGGGGGATGTAGATGGCCATGTAGTTCGGGAACATGTTCGCCGTGACGTAGAGGAGCCAGCGCTTCACGTGGATCCCCTCCTTGAAGACCCGCCCCACACCGCTGCCGATCGTGATCCCCCTGCTCCCCGTGATCCTCGGAGGATTGCTGAAGAACCTCCAGATGATGCCGAAGGATACGAGTATCCCACCGACCTGTATCCAGTAGAGTGGTCTTATCCCAGATACTGTCAATCCGCCGAACTGCGTGATGAGGAAGGCGGCGACGACGGGGGCGAACAGCCTCGGCAGTGCGGCGACGGTGTCGCAGAGCTGCATGCCCGTGACCCTCTCGACGCTCTGTAGACTCGCCCCACAGATCATGGGGCAGACGTTCATCGTCATCTCCCAGGCTATCGTTGTCAGGACGAGCGCCGCCGCGGTCATCTCCCAAGTCGTCGCGGAGCCGAAGATCGCGTATCCGCCCGCCATGAGGAGGAGGGCCGCCATGAGTATCTTCCTAATGCCATACTTGTCCGCCAGGACTCCGAGGGGAAGAGTGATCAATGCGAAGGCTATGCCACCGATGCTGGCCACGTAGCCCAGCTCCAGCGCTGTTGCCCCGAGGGCCGTTATGTATATCGACTGATACTGCTGAGTGAGGCCTAGGCTGAAGTTCTGGACGACGTTCTTCGTCATGTTCACCTTGAAGGGGCTCTGCTGCTTGCGGACGAAGCCGATCCCCTTCTCGATGATGCCCGGGGCCATAGGGGAGAGGAGCACGGGTCGGGAATAAAAAGAGTGCACCGGGTAAGCCCTATATCCCTCCTGCCGCATGTTGAGACTCGTGGAGCCAACCGACGACCAGCTCGGCAACGCGATCCTGAGGGTGCTCTACCCCGAGACGAACACACTCGGGGAGGTGAAGCCAATGAGGGTCGAAGTCCTGGTCGAGGTCTTGAAAGGAGACGAAGCGAGGGTTCGCGAGATGCTCCATTACTTCTCGGAGAAGGGCTGGGCGATGCTTACCCCAGAGGGTGTCAGGTTGATGGACGCTGCCATCTGGGCCATCAGGCAACACGAGCGCACGTACTGCCCCTACCTCTAGTAAGCGTTAAAGCAGCCATTTCCCATACTAACTGCTATGTCTATAGAGGCAAAACTGAAGAAACTCGGCTTGGAATTGCCCCCGGCACCCGCCCCCAAGGGGAACTACATCGGAGCCAAGTGGGTCGACAACATCGCATTCAGCTGCGGCCAGGGCCCGTTCGCGACCACTAAGCGCGGAATGGTCGGCAAGGAGCTAACCATGGAGGAGGGCTACAAGGCCGCGCAGGAGGCGGGGCTGAACTGCCTCGCCCAACTCAAGAAGCAACTCGGGAGCCTAGACAGGATAAAGCAGGTCCTGCAGGTCGTCGGCTTCGTAAACAGCGCGGAGGGATTCATGGATCAACCGAAGGTCATGAACGGGTTCACCGACCTGTTGGTGAACCTATTCGGTGACCCCGAGGGCAAGCCGGCTAGGACCTCGCTCCCCCTCCACCACCCCGGCTGGATCGCCGTCGAGGCGTGGGTGGTCGTGGAACTCAAGGATTAGCCCTGTTCTTCTCCTCTTTTA
>JAUYEB010000061.1 GCA_030691555.1 Candidatus Bathyarchaeota archaeon | reverse complement strand
CGTCCCCTTCACCACGAGGGTGGGGTAAATCTTGAGCATGTCCGGCTTGAAGCGGGGGTCCTCGAAGATGGTCCTGAAGCCCTCCAGGTCCCTCTCGGGGCTCGAACCGGGGAGGCCGGGCATCATGTGGTAGCAGATCTTGAGGGCGGAGTCCTTGAGGCGGGCCGTGGCGTCGACCACGTCCCGTACCGAGTGGCCCCTATCGACCCGCTCGTATATGTCGTCGAAGACGTTCTGGACGCCCAGCTCGACCCGTGTGACGCCGAGGTCGAGCATCCCGTCCACGTCCTTCTCCCTTATGCAGTCGGGGCGGGTCTCGACGGTTATCCCGACGTTCCTAATGTTTGATTTCTCGGCGTTTAGCTTGGCCTCGGCCAGGTCGGCGGAGGGGACGTCGGTGAGGGCGCCGAGGCAGCCCTTGACGAAGCCCTCCTGGTAGGGGCGTGGCGAGGCGGGGAACGTGCCGCCCATGATTATGAGGTCGACCTTGTCGACGACGTGCCCTATGGTCTGGAGCTGCCTGATTCGCGCCTTCACCTGCCTGTAGGGGTCGTACTCGTTCTGTGCGCCCCTCATCGCGGCGGGCTCGTAGCCGGTGTAGCTCTGCGGGCTGTCCTCGTCTGGGCCGCCGGGGCAGTAGGCGCAGCGCCCATGCGGGCAGGGGTAAGGCTTAGTCATCACCGCGACGACGCTGACCCCGCTCAGGGCACGCGCCTCCTTCCTACGTAGGACTGGGAGAAGTAGCTCAACCTCCTCCTCGGTGAGGGTGGCGAGTAACTCCGAGTTGCGGGGTATCCGGGGCAGCCCGTGGGCGCGGGCGACCTCGATCTTTATCCTGTCCAGATCCGCCCTGCTCGGCCTCTCTAACAGAAGTAGCTTCTCGACTATCTCCCTGAGGGCGCGATCCAAAACCGAGTCCAACTAGTACTGGCGGGGCTTAAAAGCGCTGCCCGCGTCCGCCGCCGCGCTCGTCGCGTGGAGCGTGGATGATCCTCTTGGTGTAGTTTGCCCTCGTTCTCCTCTTGGGGGAGAGGTGGGTCCTGGGCTGTGGCTCGATCTTGGGCGTCTGCGACCTGACCTTGCCCGCCTTCGTCAGTGATCCGTGCGTCGGCATGTGCTTATCGCGGTCTTCTGGGTGTTCCTTTCTCTATAAACCTTTCTAGGGGCGGAAGGCGGTGTCGTGCCCGGGTATAACGAGCACAGGTTTGTACGCCGCGACCCTCTTCAGGCTCTCGACGGCGGTGGCGCCGCTGATGTTCTTCGTCACCACCATCGGCTCCCTGAACTCCAGGTAGTCCTCCTTGACTATCGCGGCGTCGCCTATGCAGGCGACGAGCCCCTCGCCCGTCTCGACGAGTGCGGAGATGCTCCCCGGGGTGTGGCCGAAGGTCTCGATGAGGCGCACGTTCTTCGTGACCCTCTTCTCCCCCCTGAACTTCTTCACGTCGAGGATGTCTATGAAGGCTGTCCTCCACTCGGGCCAGTATAGCTCCGCGGCGTACTGGTACTCCGCCTCGTGGATTAGCAGGGGTTTACCCCGCCACATGTAGTTCGCCTCGGTGTGGTCGTAGTGGCAGTGTGTGTTGACCACGATGTCGATGTCGGCGGGCTTGAGGCCGAACTCCGCCAGCCTCTTGGGGAGGCAACCGTATCGGCCGAGCTGTATGATCCCGGGGTCGATGAGTATGTTCTTCCCCTCGTCCCTGACGAGTATCGTGTTCGTGGAGCCGAGGTTGAACGTGACGCCGTTGTAGGTCTGCCCTATCGCGGGCGGCGGCATCGGCGTGAGCGGCCACCTGAAGGTCAGCATCGGGTGCCCCTCGCGGACACCGAAGCTCATGTAGAAGCACTCGAAGAGGACGTCCACCCTCGCTTTCTCGCTGGACATGGATGGAGGGTGCCTTGGGGGTTGAAAACGGTTTCCTCAGTGGTCGACCCTGACCATGCGCCCCGAGGCGTCCATGCGCCTCCTGCCGAAGTCGGCGGCGACCTCGCGCAGCCTCGCCGTGTCGAAGACGGGGCCGTCCCTGCAGACCCTGTAGGGGCCAATGGCGCAGCTCCCGCAGAGCCCCACGGCGCACTTGCACAGCCTCTCGAGGCTCGCCTGCACCGGGACGCCGAGCCTTTCCGCCTCGGCCCAGATCTTCGCTGCCATTATCTCCGGGCCGCAGACATAGATGTGGTCGAACCTGGTCTTGGCCATGAGCTCCGCCGCGTAGTTTGATGCGTAGCCGTGGTAGCCCTCGGAGCCGTCGTCGGTCGAGACCATGAGGCTGGGGCCGAGGAGCCGGGATAGCCTGTCCTTGAACAGAAGCTGGTCCCGACTACGGGCGCCGATGAGGAAGGTCGGCTTTACACCCTTCGCCACCATCTCCTCGGCGAGGGGAGCCAGGGAGGCTATCCCGGTACCACCGCCGACGAGGAGGGGGCGTTCGCCCTCGATGTTGTAGCCGTTGCCGAAGGGGCCGCGGAGCCCAACCTTGTCCCCCTTCCCAAGCCGGGAGAGGGCGCGCGTGGCGTCGCCGACCACCCTGACGGTGATGCTGGAGGGGTCTCCTATAGTCGAGAGGCTCATGGGGACCTCGTCGACGCCGGGGAGCCAGATCATGAGGTACTGCCCGGGGCGGGCCCCGGCGACGGCTGGGAAGTAGAGTGTGTATATGTCGGGCGTCTCCCTCACGACCCTTTCGATAGTAACGGCGGTCAAAGCATCACTTCCTGTGGGCCAGACCCACGACCTCCGAGATCGAGTCGAACCCGTTCTCCCTCAGATACTCGGAGATGCCCTCGTTCATCTTGCCGTAGACCTCGAAGCCGTGGTCCATCACGGCGGTCCCGACCTCGACGGCGGAGGCGCCCGCGAGCATGTACTCGACGGCGTCGCGCCAGTTCGAGACACCACCGCACCCCACTATCGGTATCTTGACCGCCTCGGCGATCTCCCAGACGCATCGGAGCGCCACCGACTTTATAGCCGGCC
>JAUYEB010000050.1 GCA_030691555.1 Candidatus Bathyarchaeota archaeon | reverse complement strand
TAACTGTAAACCTGAGTAAAACATCTGGTTGAACCTTTAACTATGAAAAGACCTATCCCCATGCGCCCTAAACGCTGGGAAGGTTGGATTTTCGGTCTTGTCTCTAAGCTTAACCAGTCCCGATAGGCTTAGACTTCATTTAAGGCTTAGACATTTCCGATCCGCTTAGGGCGGTCTTATTTGCCTAAGTCTTATCAAGTGCTTATGTATCAAGCATAAGCGTGTTAAACAAAACACTTTTTAAATAAAAGGTTTGCGTTTTACAGTAGTAAAAAGCAGAACAAAAAATACGTATTTTTTGATGTGTTTTGATTTAAACAACTAAAAAAAATAAAATGAATAAAGTAAGATAATTATGATTAGTAAGCTATATTATATTACTAGTATTCTATTAATTATAATTAATCTATATAAGGAAGGGGAGGACCCAGAAGAGGAAGATTATCAGTAGGAAAACTATGAGTATAAAGAGCGCGCGCGAGCGATGACAGCGTCGAAGAACACTATCACAGCTTCCCTTGTCTTACCGGTCGTGGTCATGCCACTAGGCTTGTCAGATCTCTTCATCGCTCTCTATCCCCTGCTCTGTGATCCTAATCGGCACCTCCCCTTCAGGAAGGCTCGGGCTCACAGTCAGCTTCGCTACACGTATGTTGCCCCTTCCCTTCCTTAGGAATATGCGGCTGTGGCTCATGTGGCCGACGATGTGGCCGCCGACCGGGACGACCCCCTTCGTGAAGAAGGCGTCGGGCTGCGCCATCACCTGGTTGGTAATGGCGGCCACCGTGTTGAAGGCGCGACTCAGCCTCATCAGCTTGTGCATGTGCTTGTTGAGGAGCTGCTGCCTGTTCGCCAGCATCTCCCACCCAAGGTATTCGCTCCGGAAGTGGCTTGTGAGGCTGTCCACGATGATGAGGCGGACGTTATTCTCCTTTATCACCTCGTCGGCGTTGTCGAGGAGAAACATCTGATGTTCAGAGGTATACGCCTCGGCAAAGATTATCTTCTTAAGTGCCTCCATCGGGTCTAGGCCGAAACGCCTAGCCATCTGTTGGATCCGCTCTGGTCGGAAGGTATTTTCTGTGTCTATGTATAGAGCTCCGCCTTCGAGGCCTCCCTGGGCTTCCGGGAGCTGTACGGTGACGCAGAGCTGGTGGCAGACTTGGCTCTTGCCGGTCCCGAACTCTCCGTAGAACTCGGTGAGGCTCTGGGTCTCCAGCCCCCCCTTGAGCAGAGAGTCGAGGCTCGGGCATCCGGTGGTGAGCCGTTTAATCTGTTTCCTGAGCTCGACGAGCTCGTCGCCCCGGACGAAGGTGATGGCGATGCTCTTCCTGGCAGCTTCGATGATCTTTGCTGCGGTCTCTTCACCGAGCCCAGCCGCCGTCAACTCGGCGTTTGTCGCCATGGCGATGGATTCGACGGTCTTTAAGCCGATCTCCCGGAGCTTGGATGCCGTCGCTGGCCCCACGGATGGCAGGTCCTCTAAGCTCTGGTACTTCGCCTTGTAGTACCCCGAATCTGTCGGGTCTGCGTTGTCCCCGCTTTGGCCCGCCATCAGCAGTTACTTTGTTTCTTCGGTTTTAAAGGATATGGAAAACGGTCTGCCAACTTGGATCGGAGACGCGCGCGCGATAAAGGTGATAGAATCGGGACTCTACGTGGACGTCACCGACTACCTCAGGGACGTCGTCAGGAAGGACCTCAAGGCGAGGGGCGCGTTGTCCACCAGGGCCCTGAAGGTCTCGAGGACGCTTGCACTCGGTGGGCCTTGATCGCGGGTTAGTCCTAACATATGTTGTTGACTTGTTTTACCCATTTACTTACTCTCCTTCTCCCTTCTCTTTACCCTACTTCATGATAGAAGCATAGAGACTCTATGGGGCACTTATCATCACAATTTACTCCTGCTCCCACGTTCTTGTAGCAATCCCTAGTTAGTTCTTTAACCTTAGCAATGTCGTTCACTGTCTTGAGTTCCCATAGTTTCTTTAGATTGTTCTTCCTGCTCTCCAACTCTTGAATGCATAAATCCATTTTTAACCACCTACATGATACTTAGGGTGCTGGTATAGCACCCCGTGCACTCCGCTCTCCTGTCGCCTCCTAGAGGACCTCGATTGTCTTTCCCCGTGGCGCGCGCTGCTCCAGGCGCCGCCTATGACGATGTTTTTGCCATCACCCTCATAGGTTTGATCGGCCTTAAAACCAAGAGATATAGGAAGCACAGGTAAGATGAGATGACGGAGGAAAACGAGGTCAAGGGGCTGTACCTTCTCGACAGCTCCAAATTCGGCGGTAGATACGTTGCCAACTGGCGGGTCCTCAGGCCCAGCATCGACTGCGACAAGTGCGCCGCCTGCCAGCTCTGCATCGGCTACTGCCCCGAGGCCGCGATCAGCGCACGCCAGGATCGGAAGCCCGAGATAGATTACCGCTACTGCAAGGGCTGCGGGATCTGCGCCAACGAGTGCCCCCAGAAGGCAATTGATATGAACCGCGAATCGGAGGCGAAGAAGTAATGCCCGATTTCGATGTAATGTCCGGAAACAAGGCTATTGCCACAGGCGTCAAGCTCGCTAGGGTCGAGGTCATCCCCGCTTACCCGATCACCCCCCAGACGACGATAATCGAGTACCTCGCCGACTTCGTCGCCAACGGTGAACTCGACGCGGAATACATCCACTCCGAGGGCGAGCACAGCTGCATGGCGATGGCCGTCGGCGCGAGCATGGTCGGCGCCCGCACCTTCACGGCGACCTCCAGCCACGGCCTCGCCTACATGCACGAGGTACTCATCCAGGCCCCCAGCTACAGGACGCCGATAGTCATGGCGGTGGTGAACAGGACCGTGGGCTGGTACTGGTGCCTTGGACCCGACTACAGCGACGTAATGCCTGAGCTCAACCTCGGCTGGCTCGTCAGCTTCGCCGAGACCAACCAAGAGTGTCTCGACATGGTGCTCCAGCTGTTCAAGGTGAGCGAGGACAGGCGCGTCCTGCTGCCGTCCATGATATATTTGGACGGCTTCTACCTCAGCTACAGCCAAGAGAAGGTGTACCTCCCGGACCAGGCGGACGTCGACGCCTGGCTCCCCCCATACAGGGCGCCGTACCCCGTCGACCCCACCGTCAACAAGAAGTGGCCCTCAGCCTTCCTGCCGCCTGCCCTGCACACCACATACAGGCGCCTCCTAGAGGAGGTCCTGGAGGGGGCTAAGAGGATCATAGACGAGACGGAC